>CAYJNU010000006.1:0-44993 GCA_964371005.1 uncultured Verrucomicrobiota bacterium
ACGTGGACCACGAGCTCTATTACATCCGGGACGGTGTCGTCGTCATCCCGAAAGGCGGCGTCATCCCGCACGGGACGGTGATTTGACGTAAACCCAAGCACGTCATCAGCACGGGATTTACACCCAGTCACCGGCCTGCTACACCTTGGGCGTGCTTGATGCAACAACCGCCATCTGGAAATCCCTGACCGACCCGCGCCGGCTGTTTCTCATCGCCGGGCCTTGCGTCATCGAAAGCGAGAAACTCTGTCTCGACACCGCCGCGCAGCTCAAGCGAACCTGCGCCCGGCTCGGCATCACTTACGTTTTCAAGGCCAGCTTTGACAAAGCGAACCGCACCAGCGGGAAATCGTTTCGCGGGCCAGGTTTGGAGGCGGGGTTGGAGATTCTGGCCAAGGTCCGCCAGCGCTTTGGCGTGCCGGTGCTGACGGATGTCCACAACGAGGCGCAGGCGTCGGTCGCTGCCGATGTGGTGGACATCCTGCAAATCCCTGCCTTCCTCTGCCGACAAACCGACTTGATCGAGGCCGCCGTCGTCACGGGGAACATCGTCAACGTCAAGAAAGGCCAGTTTCTGTCGCCGGCGGAAATGGGCCAGGTCATTGAGAAGGCGCGGGCGGCGGGAGGCAAGCACCTGCTCCTGACCGAGCGTGGAACAACCTTCGGCTACAATAATCTGGTCGCCGACATGCGCTCCATTCCCATCCTGCAGCGGCTCGGTTGCCCGGTGGTTTTCGATGCCACGCATTCGGTGCAGTTACCGGGCGGTTCCGGCACGGCGTCGAGCGGACAACGCGAATTCGCGCCCGTACTGGCGAAGGCGGCGCTGGCCGCGGGCGCAAACGGGCTGTTCATCGAGACCCATCCGAAGCCGGACCGCGCCTTGAGCGACGGAACCAACATGATTCCGCTCTCCGAGATGGCGGCGCTGTTGAAAGCTCTGTTGAAAGTGTTCAACGCCTCGAGGTAATGAACCGTTTCCCTCCAGCGCCGGTGACTCGTCCTCGTCCTTCGCCCTCGTGCTCGAAGACAGGTCTCAGTTCGACGATGGAAGGCGAGAGCAAAGGACGCGTACGATGGCCAAGCCGGGTTCTCAGCCCCGCACTCAACCTGGTTTTGCTCTCGGGCTTGCTGGCCGTGCCGGCGTTCGCCCAGCAGCCGTCGCTCGGGGTCACGCTGAGCAAATTCAACGTACCGGTTTACTACGAGCCCCCGAATCAGACCCAGCTCCATTGGCTGCTCAAAGGCGCGCAAGCGATCCCGCAAACCAACGGGACGATCTTCGTGGAGCAGGCCACGTTGGAGGAATTCCAGACGACCGGGCCGCGAGAGATGCTCATCGAAACCCCGGACTGCCTCTTCAGCTATGCCACGCGCGAAGCCAGTTCCACCCGCCCGCTCAAGATGCTGCTTCAGCAAGGCCAATTCGCGCTCGAAGGTGAAGGCTTCCTCTGGCGGCAGACAAACTCCCTGCTCGTCGTTTCCAATCGTGTCCGCACCACGATCAGCGGCGGCTGGTTCGAATCGAAAACCGCCGGCGAAGCCCGGGCTGCCGTGCCGCCGCTCGGGGATGTGCAGATTCTGGCGGATCAGTTCATCTACGACGGCAGGACCACGCAGGGCGTGTATCGCGGCAGCGTGCGCGTGACGGGCACAAACCTGAGTCTCGCCAGCGAAGCGTTGACCTTTCGGCTTCCGGCTTCCGGGGGCGGGGCGGTGGACCAGCTCGTGGCTGAACAGCACGTCACGATCGATTACGGCGAGCTGCACGCCGCCAGCGATCACGCGGTTTTCTCGCCGGGCGATGGCTTGATGCGGCTCACCGGACAAGCCCGTTGGCAGGCACAGGGGCGCGAGGGCCGGGCTGACGAGTTAGTGTTGGACATTACCTCGATGGTGTTGCAGGCCAACGGCGGCGCATCGCTCAAGCTGCCGGTCAGCGGCACAGGTTTCCTTCCGCAAAAGGCTGGGGACAGCCAAAAGGTCGCGCCCGCTGACCGAATTGTGAACATCACTTCCGCGCGCTATGAAGTCCAAGCCGACCGCGCCAGTTTCTCCGGGGGTGTGGAAGTGATCGAGCGCGCCGGCGAACTCACCCAGACCCGCCTCACCTGCACCTCGCTGGTGGCCACGTTGGGGGGCAGCAACCAGGTGCAACAGCTCGTGGCGGAGCAACGTGTCGTGATTGAGCAAGGTGAGCGCCGGCTCACCGGGGAACGGGCCCGCTACGACGGCGCCAGCGGCGTGGCGGAATTCACCGGACAGCCCGCGTGGCGTGACGGCGCGCGAGCAGGCCGGGGAGACGTTTTGCTGGTGGACTTGCCGCGCAGCCAATTCACCGTCCGGGGCAGCGCGAGTCTCAGTCTGCCCCACGCAGATAGCGGGAGGTTGCTGAACGCGCTCGTGGTCAAGCCGGCCGGGACAACTCCCGCTCCACTCAAGGCGGGCGACGCGGCAGGCGCGCCGCCGACGCAGATCACCTCCGATGAGTACGAGTTGAGTCCCGAGGCCGTGGTGTTTCGCGGGCATGTGCGGGTGAAGGACGCGCAGATGCAGTTGACCAGCGACACGCTGAACATCGAGCTCTCACCCGGCGGCACCAATGTGGTTGGCATCATCGCCGACCGCAACGTCCTGGTGAGCCTCATCGAAACCAATGGCCAAGTGACCACCGCAACCTGTGCCCGCGCCGTCTATACGGCGACCAACGAGGTGCTCGAGTTGACGGGCCAGCCTTCGGTGCAGCGACCGGACGGCAGTTTCTTCACGGCCCCGGTGGTGTTGCTGAACCGTGCCACCGGCACGATCAGTGGGCTGGGCAAGGCCAGGATTGTGTGGTTGCCGCCTGGCCATGAGACCAATGCGCCCACCCTGTTCTTCGACCCGAAACCAAACAAGCGCAAGCGACGCGCCCCCACCCCGTGAGCGACACTCAATCGAAACCCGATCCGGAGAAAGCCAACGCGGTCAAGTGCGTGGCGACGGCGGTTGCCAGTCCGTTGCTGGCCACCGAGAAGCTGGTGAAAGAATACCGCCAGCGACGGGTGGTGAACGGCGTTTCGATCCACGTGGCGGCGGGCGAAATCGTCGGCTTGTTGGGCCCGAACGGCGCGGGCAAGACCACGACGTTCAACATGGTGGTCGGTTTGGTTCGGCCGAACGGCGGCGCGGTGCAGTTCCAGGGGCGCGACGTCACCCGCCTCGCGATGCATCAACGAGCGCGGCGCGGGATGGGCTACCTCACCCAGGAGCCGTCGGTGTTCCGCAAGCTGACGGTGGAACAGAATATCCTCGCCATCCTCGAAACCTGCGCCATTGGCCGCGCCGAACGGCGGGTGCGGCTCAAGTACCTGCTCGACGAACTCGACATGACGCCGCTGGCCAAGAGCAAGGCCTATCAGTTGAGCGGTGGCGAGAAGCGGCGTCTCGAAATCACCCGGTCGCTCGTCACCAGCCCGAAGTTGCTCCTGCTGGACGAGCCGTTCAGCGGCATTGACCCGATTGCCGTTTACGAGGTGCAGAAGATCATTCGCCGGTTGAAGGAGCGGGGGCTGGGCATCCTCGTCACCGACCACAACGTCCGCGAGACGCTCAAGCTGGTGGATCGCGCCTACCTGATCCACAAGGGCGAAGTGGTTTATGAAGGCGAGGCGGCAAACATGGTCGAGGATCCAAAGGCCCGCGAGATTTACCTGGGACCGGAGTTCAACATGTGAAGGCCATGAAACTGGATGCCGTAACGGTGGAGCGATTCTACACGGAAAAGGCCGCGGCGCTGGAACTAAAGCTGATTGCTGGCGCGGGCGGAATGAAGCGTATCATTCGCGAGCCCACCATCAACCGCCCCGGGCTGGCGCTGACGGGGTTTACACGCTATTTCGCGCACAAGCGCATTCAGGTCATCGGCAACGCAGAGGCGTTCTACCTGAAGTCCCTCGACGAGTCCCAGCGACTGCAACGCTATCAGGAGTTCCTCCGCTACCGGATTCCCTGCGTGGTTTACAGCCGGAACCTGCGCGCCGACCCGGTGCTCCTCCGGTTGGCCGAGCAAGCGAACGTGCCGATCTTTCAATGCCCGCTGATCACGATGAAGTTCATCAATCTGGCCACGCTGGCGTTGGAGACGTTGTTCGCCCCCCACGGCACCGAGATGGGCAGCATGGTGGACATCCTCGGCGTGGGAGTGCTCATCCGCGGCGACAGCGGGATTGGCAAGAGCGAAAGCGTGCTGGCGCTCATCGAACGCGGTTACAGCCTCGTCGCAGACGACGTCACGAAAGTCACGCTGGCGGATGGCCGCCACGTCATGGGCAAGAGTTCGGAGGTGACCCGAGAGCATATGGAGGTTCGCGGCATTGGCATCATCAATGTCGCCGCCATGTTCGGCGTGCGCAGCATGCGGCTGGAGAAGCGGCTGGACCTCGTGGTGAGCCTCAAGCAATGGGAGGACGTGCCGGATGTGGACCGCGTGGGAATGGATCAGGAAACGGTCAAGATTCTCGGCGTGGAGGTCCCGCACATTACGATTCCCGTGCGCCCCGGCCGCGATTTGGCGCGGTTGGTCGAAGTCGCGGCCTATCACACCAAGCTCAAGGCAACCGGGCGAAATCCCGCCAAGGAGTTGAACGACCGGTTGCTGGCCCAGATGGCGGCCGGCGTCAAATCGTAGATTGGGTTGGCCAAAGGCACGCGTTTGGTTTACTAATCTCCGCAGACTGATGAGCGCCAGAAAACCGGATGACAAAAGCCCGTTGGTGAAAAAGGACCTCCTGATCACCAACAAGCTCGGTATTCATGCCCGCCCCGCCGCGATGTTCGTGAAGACCGCGAACCGCTTCGCTTGCGACGTGTTCGTCGAGAAAGACGGCGAGACCATCAACGGCAAGAGCATCATGGGCGTGATGATGCTGGCCGCCGGCCCTGGCAGCACGGTCACCCTCCATGCTCATGGAAACGACGCTGCGCAGGCGGTTTCCGAGATTGAGGCACTGGTCAAGCGCAAGTTCGACGAGGAATGACTCATGGCGGCGGTTGAAATTGACGTCAAATACGTGGCACGCCTCGCCCGGCTGGAACTGACACCCGAAGAGGAGACGAAATTCGGCGAGCAACTTGGCCACATCCTCGGCTACGTGGAGAAGCTCAAGGAACTAGACGTGACAAACGTCGAACCCACCGCCCACGCCATGCCACGGACGAACGTCACCCGCACCGACGAAATCCACCCCTCGCTCCCGCACGCCGAGGCAGTGCGCAACGCACCGGCGCAAGCCAACGGCCTCTTCGTCGTGCCAAAGATTGTGGAGTAGTTCGCCGGGGAATGCTCGCTGGCGATCAGGCTCGACAGGCATTGGTTGTGCGGGAAGGCAGAAGGGCTGCGGCTTTCGCGAGGGACGACACTATGGAAACGATTCTATCATCCGAGTTCAAACGGCAGATGGTGCTGATGCTGGACGGCGGCCCGCACGTCATCGAGGATTTGCACACCAGCGGCACCGCCCAAACCCGGCACAAACTCCACACCCGCCTGCGCCATCTCATCACGGGGCGCATCAGTGACCGCGTTTTCTCCGAAAGCGAGCGCGTGCCCGTCGCCCCGATGGAAACCCGCCGCGTGACCTACAGCTACGCGAAGGCCGACATGCAGGTGTTCAGCGACGTGCAGACCTTTGACGAGTACGAGTTCAGCAACGAACAACTCGGCGAACGCCGCTGGTTTCTCAAGGAGAACGAAGAATACAAAGCCCTCCGGCTCGATGGCCGCCTCCTCGACATCGTCTTGCCGTTGCAGCTACCGCTCAAAGTGGTGGATACCGCTCCGCCCTCCCGCGCTGGTTTGAGCACGTCATGGAAGGAGGCAAAACTGGAAACCGGACTCCAGATCATGGTGCCGCTCTTCATCACCAACGGCGACATCGTCCGCGTGGACACCGCCGGAAAGAAATACTTGGGCAAGGCGACGACCGAGGGATAGGCCCGACGGCTTCAACCACGGCGGCGCGGCACTTTGCACGCCCACCGGCGTTTCATCGGCCTGCAAATAATCGCGCGCCAGCAGTTCCTGGCGTTGAGAGGCGTTGACCGGCACGAACAGCGCGCCGGCGGCAATGAGAATATCGCTCCGCGCTGCTGGATTGTCCGCTTGATCACAGCTCACCATTGCTGAATCTCCAGCCCGGCAAGAGCACTTGGAAACCTGAGAACATGATAAGCTCGAGAAGCCTGCAAAAGCCCGCTCCGTTCAAACCCGTCGCCCCGACTACTTCAGAATCTCCACCTCGGCATTGAAGGCGGCGGTACTCAGCGTTACGGGACGGAAGATGCCGCCGGCACCGTACCAGTCGTAAACCCGTACCGCAATGACGTGACTCTGGCCGGGCTTAACCAATGCGGTGAGGTCGTGACTGAACTTCTCGCTGAACGTATCTTTGCGAGTGGCGATGTCCCCGCGGCGGGCAACCAATCTGCCGTCGAGGTAGAGTTCGTACATGTCGTCCACGCCCTCGAAGTTCAGATAGACCGGGCGATCTTGCCATCGCACCGGGATTTCCACCTGGAGTCGGTACCAAGCCCATTTGTCGAGCGACGGGAAGCCCTGCGATTCCCAGTGTTGGCCGACGCGGATACTCTTCCAGGTATCATCCAGCGGCAGGGCTGGCGACGCCCAGCCTTGCCGAACGCCTTCCTCGTTGGGGTCGGGTCTGAACCGCCAGATACTCTGGGTCAGATCAATCTTATCTTCATGGAGCTTCTCCTTGAGTCGGTGCCAGGTGGAGTCCGTGAGCGCGTGCCGTGGCGCTGGGCCCGTCGCCAGATGGTCAATCAACTCCGGCAGCAGCCAGTGGCCGGCGGCGTTCCACTCCCCCTGGTGGTTGAGCGCGCTGACGAGCAGGCGACCTTTCGCCACGCGCGTCTCGAACAGCAGACCGTGGGTTTTGACGGTCTTCAGGTCGTGCGTGTCCCAGAGGAGAAGCCCAGGGTCAGTTTGATCAAGGTAAGCGAGTTCGGGAATGACGCGGCTGGCAAGGTCAAAGTGCTGGAGCTCGATCCAGAACAGGCGGGGAGCGCGCTGGGTGAGCGGATGGTCAGGCACATAGGGTGCGCCACGCAGGAACCAATGGGCGTTCAAGGGGAGACTCCCACGCTCTCCGTCGGGCAAGAACAGCACCCGTCCGCCTTGCTCAAGGAACTGGACCAACGCGTCGTCAAACCGGGATGCCACCGCCACCTGCCCAGCCTGCGGCACGGATGGACACGCCAGCCCGGGAAACAGCGCGCGGGCGAGTTCGTCGGATACAGAGTTGTGAAGCCAGACCCGCCGTGCCCAGCCCTCCACTGGACGCGGCACCAGCCAGACGGGCCAGGTGTTCTCACAGCTCAGCGATGGCGATTGCAGCCGGGCGCTGACCACGAGACGACGCGGCGTTTGCGTGGAGGGCAGGTCGAATGCAACCGTGACGGGGCGGGTGAGCGAACCGCTCTTCTGGCTCGGCACCTTCTTTCGGACTTGATGCAGCACCTGATTGTCACCGCCGTCCGTACGCACGACCACGGTCAGTTCGGCGTCATGTAGTTCCTGTGAGCCGAAGTGGCTGAGCAGGACTTCGGCGTGGAACGCTCCGCTGGCGAAGTAGCTTCGACGATCGTTCTCCGTTTGCAGCAAACACATCGTGTCGCCCTGCCACGCCCACTCGGCGGGCGTCCATTTGGGCTGATCCATGTAGTCCCGCAAGCCCATCGCCGCCGTCGGAAAATCGCGGATGACGCTGACCACGTAGCCGGCGAGGGGAATTTCGCGCCGGAGCGTCTCGACCTGGTACTTGCGCATGAGCATGGCGTACTGACGTGACTCGGCCGCCAGCGGAGCCAAGCCACCCGGGCCGGTGAGCCGCGCCATGTGGCTTTCCCAATCACCCATCGGGTCGAAGAAGCCCGGCAGCCAGTAAGGGCGGTTCGTCCCGACGCGGTCCCGCAACGGCTGGCGATCAAACCAGGTATCGGCGGCCATGCACTCCCCGAGCATCAGCGGCTTGGAACCATGCGCGAGAATGTGCTCGCGAAATCCGGCCAGCGTCTTCACCCAGGTGTGGTTGTTGCCGTAGGGGTGGTCGTCGTAGAAGTCATGGATGCGGTTCCAGCCAATCCAACTGGAGTCGTCCTCGACCACGGCGCCGGGAATCTCGCGGTGGGCAAGATCGTACAGCTCCTGGATGACCGCGAGATCAGCGCCAGAGCCGGTCTCACAGGTGAGGCTGCGCAGGATGACCGAAGGATGACGACGATCATGGTGGAAGAACTCCAGATACTCGCGCCGCAGATCGTCGAGATGCTTCCGGGTGAGTTGCGGATGCCAGGTCGGGTATTCCATCCAAGCGAGCATGCCCAGCTCGTCGCACAGTTCGAGGAAACGCTTCGGCGGCACCCAGAGGCAGAACTTCATGGTGTTGAAACCCCGGGAGCGGGCGAACTCGATATCTTTGCGAAAGCGCGCCGCGTCGAGTTGCGGCGCCAGGCGGGGCGGATAATAACCCCAGTTTAGGAGGCCACGGACGCTCAGCGGTTGGCCATTCAGGCGGAGTTGATCGCCGCGGACCTCAACCTCGCGAAAGGCGGCGCGCGCCGGCACACGGTCCAATACTTCGCCCCTGGACTGAATCTCCAGCTCGAGTTCCTCCAGGTGAGGCGACTCGGGAGACCATCGTTGAGCGTTGGGTGAAGGAAACTCAAGCCGGGGATCCTCGGTGCTTGACCAGGCTTGAGCGGTTTCTGCCTGCCACCCCGTCGCGCCGCTGGAACGCCGCCGCAGAAGCACCGTGTCCACTTGGGCAGTCGAGCTTCCGCCGAGCGGAAGTCGCATTTCGATCCGACCGGTGTGTGGATTACCGTAGGCGTGGAGTCGGAGATCATTAATGTAAGTCTCCGGCATCACGAGCAGCTTCACCTCCTGCCACATTCCGCCAAAGTGGGGCTCGATGATGGACAGGAAACCCTGGGTGTTGTGGCCCACCTTCTCGTCGAGGCGCACCCGGATTTGATGCGGTTGACCGGGGACCGCCCGGCGCACGAGGTCCGTCACGTCGAAGCGGAACGGCGTCCATCCGCCAAGATGACTGCCCAGACGCTCGCCGTTCCACCAAACCTCGGCCGCCGTCGCCGCGGCATCGAAGTGCAGCAACACGCGCTTGCCTGCCGGCAGGTCGAGCGGGCCGATTTCCCGGCGATACCAACCAACGCCGTGGAAAGCGTTGCCCTCGTGTTCCTGGAAGGACGAGGGCACTGTTACCGTCTTCCAGTCGTTGGAGGATGACTGGTCGCGCTGGAATTGCCACCGCCCGTTCAGGCTGAGGTTCCGGCGGGGTGGCTCAGCTTCGTTGGCCAGCGCCAAGCACCCGCCCGCGAGCAAGACGGTGACAATGGAACTGATCACCCGCCTCGCAACCCGCGTGGAAAGTGCTTCGCCAAGTCTCGATCTCGTAATCAACAAGCGCATTCGCTGGCATTTGCCGATCCCGCAAGCAGCGCCCTCATGATTCAAC
The DNA here is from genome assembly GCA_964371005.1 of uncultured Verrucomicrobiota bacterium. Taxonomy (GTDB): domain Bacteria; phylum Verrucomicrobiota; class Verrucomicrobiia; order Limisphaerales; family MWDV01; genus MWDV01. Next base: position 9,537 of record CAYJNU010000006.1, read on the forward strand.
CGGGCGGAACGAACGGGGAGTCACAGCGGCATTGGGTGCAGTCTGAGCCAAGTGGCCGTCAACCCTTGGATTCAACAACGCATTGGTAGGCTCGCACACCGTCCACAATTGCCTCGGCGATCTCCCGCCGATAGGCCGTGCCAATAATTTTCTGCCCCTCCACCGGATGCGACAGGAAACCGGCCTCGATCAATATTGCCGGCATGGTGGCGTCCCGCAGCACGGCCAAACGCCCTCGCCGCACGCCGCGGTCTTCCGTGCCGAGCACACGCAGCAAGGACTTCTGCACCTGCCAGGCGAGGAGCAGGTTCTTGGCGTTGTTGCGGTTTCCCGTTAGCGTGCCCGTGGTCGGGCCATCGCTGCCGGCTGCCGTGGAACTGGCGCCGGCAGGCGTGAGGCAAAAGACCTCCGTGCCGCGCGCTTCACTCCGGGGGCCGTCGGTGGCGTTGAAGTGAAGGCTGAGGAACAGATCTGCCCTGGCCTTGCGCGCCACCGCCGGTCGCACCGGCAGGTCCACGAAGGTGTCGCTGGCGCGGGTGAGCGTGACCTTGAAGCCCGCGCGAGTGAGCTGGTCCTTGAGCTCGTATGCGAGCGCCAGTGTGTAGCGCTGTTCCTCTTGTGAGCCGAAACGGTAACCGGGGTCCTTGCCCCCATGCCCGGGGTCGAGGCAAATGTGGCGAATCTTCGCCGAACTGCGCGGCGGATGGAGCAGCGGATAGAGGGTGTGGTCAAGGTCCAGTTGCGAGAGGTAACCGGCGGGGGCGCGATACTCAAACGGCTTGAGCAGCCATACCTGCACGCCGTTGATCTCGGCTTGTCGCGAATTGCAGTTGAGGATGATCTTCAGATCCCCTTTGGTCAGTTGGAACACCTCGTCAGGTTGGAGCCATTTGGTCCCGAACTTGTTCGCGATCGCCCAGTCCCGCACCCGCACCTGCGAAGAACGCGTGGGATGCGACATGGACTCCCGGCGACCCGCGGCCGTCGAAGTCAACAGCACCGCTGCCAGCACCCACGCAAACCAACCCGGTTTGTTGGCAAAACCGTTCATGCCCGGCACTCTGCCGCAGGACGTGACTCCGGTTCAAGGCAAATGGCCAGGAACTTATCTGCCGTGGACACCTGCGAGGGTTGGAAACGAGCTTCAACCGTGAACCCCCTGCGGAGCGACGGTCACGCATTCGGAAGCGTCAGGAACTCGAAACGAAATCGGGCTTTTCAGGCTTTTCTGTTGCCGGGTCATCACCCCTCGCCTATTTTCACGCGAGATTCTCCACGAAGATCATCAGATTATGAGCAATGTCGCAGAACTGAAGTTGGACGGGAAAACTTACGAATTCCCCATCGTCGAAGGCAGTGAGCACGAGAAGGCAGTGGATGTCTCCGCGCTACGCAACGAGACGGGTTACATCACGCTGGACGATGGCTATGGTAATACGGGCTCATGCCAGAGCAGCATTACGTTTATTGACGGGGAGAAGGGCATCTTACGCTACCGCGGCATTCCAATTGAGGAGCTCGCGGAGCAATCCACGTTCGTGGAAGTGGCGCACCTGCTCATCATGGGCAAACTTCCAACCAGCGCGGAGTTGCGCAGTTTCTCGGAGTTGCTCACGCAGAACGAGATGCTGCACGAAGACCTGAAATTCCACTTCGAGGGTTTTCCCACGCAGGCGCACCCGATGGCCATCCTGTCCTCGATGATCAACGCGAGCAGTTGTTTTTACCCTGGCTTGCTGGCCACGGACGTCAAGGATCGCTTTGACATCCACGCCGCGCGGCTGCTTTCCAAGGTGCGGACCATCGCGGCCTTTGCCTACCGCAAATCGAAAGGACTGCCGATCATCTATCCGAAACCCGAGTACAAGTACGCGGCGAACTTCCTGCATATGATGTTCTCGCACCCGTACCGGGACTACGAGATGAACCCGGAGGCCGTGCGGGCGCTGGACCTGATCTTCCTGCTGCATGCGGATCACGAGCAGAACTGCTCCACGGCGACCGTGCGCATGGTGGCGTCGAGCGGGGCCAACCTCTTTGCCAGCGCCGCCGCTGGCGTGTGCGCGCTCTGGGGGCCGTTGCACGGCGGGGCCAACCAGGCGGTCATTGAGATGCTCGAGCGGATCCACAAGGACGGTGACGACGGATCGAGGTTCATTGAGGCAGCAAAAGACAAGTCCAGCGGCAAGAGGCTCATGGGCTTCGGTCACCGCATCTACAAGAATTACGACCCACGGGCTCGCATCATCAAGAAGAGTTGTGACCAATTGCTGGCCAAGCTAAAGCGGAGTGATCCGCTGTTGGACATCGCCAAGCACCTGGAGGAAGCCGCGCTGCGCGACTCGTATTTCGTCGAGCGGAAACTGTATCCGAACGTGGATTTCTACAGCGGCATCATCATGCGCGCCCTGGAAATCCCCGTGCAGATGTTTACGGTCATGTTTGCCATTGGGCGCATGCCGGGTTGGATCGCCAATTACCGCGAGGTTCTGGAAGCCGCCAACACGCGCATTTACCGGCCGCGCCAGATTTACACCGGCCCGACCCAAACACCTTACGTGCCCATCCGGCAGCGGGTATAAACCGGTGCGGCAGCCTGCAGAAACGGCCGGTCGCTGGTCAGACTCAGCGGGCGGAAGCCGCTGCGCCAAACACACCCAGCACGACCAGCAGAAGGCCGACGACCACGCTGAGGACGAGCAGAATCGTGGCGACGATGCCGCAGATCTTTCCCGCGTTGGTCAAGCCCCGGCCGCTTGGATCCATCTGGCCGGCGTCAATCTGCTTGAGGTCGCCCGAGCCCATGATCCAAGCCGCGATGCCGATCGGCTGGCAGACAACCAGGCCAAGAATTCCCAGAACGAGGATGAGAGTGCCACGATGCGGTTTCATAAATGTTTAGAAGTTGCTTTCTTCTAGTGACCGCCGTTGAATTCCGCAAGCGAAATCGCCCGAAATGAACATTCACGAGTATCAGGCCAAGACACTCCTCGCCCCGCGAGGAGTACCACTGCCGCCCGGCGGCGTTTGCGAAAATGCCGACCAAGCTCGCTCCATTGCCGCCAAGCTCCTGGCCGACGGAGCGACCCGATTGGTGGTCAAGGCGCAGATTCACGCAGGTGGACGCGGCAAAGGGACGTTCCAGAGCGGCTATCGTGGCGGTGTGAAGCTCGGTACCACGGCAGACGAGGCGTACGAGTTCGCCAAAGCCATGCTCGGCAACGTACTCGTCACGAAACAGACGGGTCCTTCCGGCCGGCCCGTGAGCAAGGTGCTGGTCGCGCTCGCTCCGAACATTCGCCGGGAGCTTTATGTGGCCGTGCTGCTGGATCGCGCGCTCGGCTGTCCGGTTATCATGGCCAGCACCGAGGGCGGTATGGACATCGAGGAAGTTGCCGCAAAAACACCGGAGAAAATCATCAAAGAGGCCATTGATCCCACGCTCGGTTTCCAGGCGTATCAGGGCCGCAAGTTGGCCGTGGCGCTCGGTTTGACCGGTGACCTGCTGGCTCAGGCGGTCAAGACGTTCACCGGCCTCTACCGCACTTGGTGGGAATGCGACGCCTCGCTCCTCGAAATTAACCCGCTTTGTGTCGTCGCCGCGCCGGATGGCAAGCTCTCACTCTTGGCGGTGGACGCCAAGATGACGCTCGATGACAGCGCACTGTTCCGCCACCCGGACATTCAGGCCATGCGCGACCTGGCGGAGGAATCGCCCCTGGAAGTCGAGGCCAGCAAGTTTTCGCTGAACTACATCAAGCTCGACGGCAACATCGCCTGCCTCGTGAATGGTGCCGGCCTGGCAATGGCTACGATGGACATCATCAAGCATTACGGCGGCGAGCCGGCGAACTTCTTGGACGTGGGTGGGGGCGCAACCGTCGAGCAGGTCACGGCGGCCTTCAAGATCATCATGCAGGATTCCAACGTGAAGGGCATCCTTGTGAACATCTTTGGCGGCATCATGGACTGCAACGTGATCGCACAGGGCATCGTGGTGGCCGTGAAGGAAACGGGATTAACGCTGCCGTTGGTCGTCCGCCTCGAAGGCAACAATGTGGAGGCCGGCAAGCAAACGCTCGCCCATTCCGGCCTGACGATCATCAGCGGCACCACGATGGCGGACTCGGCGCAGAAGGTGGTGCAGGCAGTAAGTCGCTAAACCTCAGCACAAGTTTTCCCATGGCAATTCTCGTCACTCCTCAAACCCGGGTTCTCGTTCAAGGCATTACCGGCAGCTTCGGCGGGCGGCATGCCCAACTCTCACTGGACTACGGCACCCAGATCGTCGCCGGTGTCACTCCGGGCAAAGGCGGCCAGACCTTCACGCACATCGCACACCAAGTCCCGATCTTCGACACCGTGGCCGAGGCCATGAAACAAACCGGTGCGATCGCCTCTGCCGTTTTCGTCCCGCCCGCGTTTGCTGCCGATGCCATCCTCGAAGGCGTGGACGCTGGCTTGGAGTTGGTCGTGGCCATCACCGAAGGCATTCCCGTGAACGACATGCTCAAGGTAAAGCGTTCCATGTCCGGCAAGGCCACGCGGCTCATTGGCCCGAATTGCCCCGGTATCGTCACGCCAGGTGCGGGCAAAGACTCGCACGGTGGCTGCCGCATCGGCATTGCGCCGGGTTACATCCACAAGCAAGGGAACATCGGCGTGGTGTCGCGCAGCGGTACGTTGACATATGAAGCGGTCTGGCAATTGACGTGTCGCGGTGTGGGCCAAAGTACCTGCGTCGGTATTGGTGGCGATCCGGTGCCCGGCCTGTCGCATCTCGACGTCATCAAGTTATTCGCAGAAGACCCGGAGACAAAGGGGATCATCATGATCGGCGAAATTGGCGGCAGCGCGGAGGAGGAAGCGGCGGCCTGGATCAAACTGCACTGCAAGAAACCGGTGGCGGGCTTCATCGCGGGAGCAACCGCGCCCCCGGGGCGGCGCATGGGACATGCGGGTGCCATCGTCAGCGGCGGCAAGGGAACGGCGGCGACGAAGGTCGCAGCGTTTCAGGACGCAGGCATCGGCGTCGCCCCGACGCCGAGCGAAATGGCAGAGACGCTGTTGAAGATGATGTGAACCGGACGGGTTGCCGGTTGGCCACAAGGGCTTGAACGGTCGTGAGTCTCTTGACGCAACCCGCCGCACGCAACGTGCATGATGGACCTGATTGACTTCATCCTGAACCTCGCCGGTCTATCGCTCTGGCTAAACTGGCTCTCGATCCGGTTTGACCCGCTGACGCGCCCGACCGCAGCCACGCTCGTGGGTACGCTCCGGAAGGCCAGTCGCGCACCTGCGCATCGGTTGGCGTTCATTGCGGGACTCGTGGCCCTCCTGCTCGGCCGCGGTTTCTTCTACTGGGCCATCGGCTCAGCGATAGACTGGTCACCCTGCCTGCGACTGGTCGGCAACATCCAGGTTTACTTTCCGCTATCTGCGGCGGCCTACTATCTGGGGTTGATGACGCTCTACTCCGTTCTGAGTTTCGGCAAGCTGCTGGTGAGCTTCTACGTTTGGCTGTTGCTCCTGTCGTTCCTCGGCGAGCGCGGGACCGAAGGGGACCCGCTACTGCGCTTGGCCCGGGCCCACTTGGGGCCGGTGGCGCGATGGCCTTGGCCGGGGCGGTTGGTCCTGCCGCTTCTCGGTGTCGCGCTGGCGTGGTTGGCGCTCGAACCGTTGCTTGCCTGGGTGGAGCTCGTTCCGAAGACCGCGTCCTGGGCGCACCGTCTCGAACAGGCGACGCTCATCGGCGCCGGCGCGTACCTCTCCTGGCAGTATCTAATCGGCGGCCTGCTGGCGCTGCACATCCTCAACAGCTACGTCTATCTGGGCAGCCATGCCTTTCTGACCTTCGTCACGGTCGCCGCGCAGAGTCTGCTGAAACCGCTGCAACCGGTGCCGCTGCAACTCAGCAAGGTGGATTTTGCTCCGTTGGTGGCGGTGGCGATGGTTTTCGCAATCGCCGAATTCGGGACGCTGGCCCTGACGCGGCTGTACGGCTTGTTGCCGCTTTGACGCGGCTCAGTCAACCGCTTCCGGCAACCGCACGGTCACGGTGGTACCCGCGCCCGGCTGGCTCTGGATTGACAGCGTGCCACCGTGCATGTTGGCCAGGCGACGGCAGATCGTTAGCCCGAGCCCCAGCCCCTGCTGCTCCTGCATCTTGCGATCGAACTGCATGTAGGCGCCGATCTTGGCAATGTGCTCCTGGGAAAGACCGCGCCCCTGGTCCGTCACCGACAGAAGCAGATCCCCCTCCACCGTCTCCAGGACAAGGCGCACCGGCGTGTTCGGCTTGGAGAATTTGAAGGCGTTTTGCAGCAACTCGTCCACGATCTTGGACAGGTATTCCTCCGCCATCGGTACGGGGCGGTCCTGCACGGTCAGCGTGAGATCGGCCGAACGATGCATGCCTTCGGCGATCGCATGCACCTTGTCCTCAAGCAGTCGCACGGGGAATTGCGTTGCCTTCTTCCGTAGCGCGGCCGCCTTCGCCGGATCGCTGCCGAGGAGTTCCAATTGTGCGTAGATGAGGAAGTTCTCAATGAGCCGCATGAGCCGCCGACCAGACTCGCTGATAACCTGCCCCATCTCAGCCACCTCGGCGGGCGCGAGCGACTCTGCGTCGGTGCTCAGGATTTCGCCATAAGCCAGAATGCCGTTCAGCGGCGTGCGCAATTCGTGAGGCAGGGCCAGGCTGATGCTGTCGCGCAGATCCGCGAGTTTACGTTCCGCCGCCTTGCGAAGTTCCTGCGCCTTGCGCAACCGTGCCTCGACCGCGCCGCAAAGTTGTTCCGCTGTGAAGGGCTTCGGCAAATAGTCGTCCGCGCCCAGTTCCATCCCTTGCCGCATGCCGGCGGGGTCGGCGTAACCCGTCATCAAGATGAAGGGGATGGCTGCTGTGGCGGGCGTCTCGCGCAACGAGGCGAGCGTCAGGTAGCCATTCGTCTGTTGCATGTTGACGTCGCACAGCACGAGATCCGGTAGATGCTGACGGGCCAGTTCGATGCCGCGAGTGCCATTCTCCGCCTCGATCACACTGAAGCCCCGGTGGTCCAACACAACCTTGACCATTTCCCGCAGCCACTCTTCATCATCTACGACGAGGATTTTTTTCATCGCGCGTGCGCTCTGCGATACCTGAGCAAAGCCCGAACCGGAAGCGGGGCGGGTCGCCGTTTCACGGCCCATCACCACTTCAGTTGCCGGACTCAAACTAACCTCCGTTCGCGCATCAGGCACGCAAACGTCGGGGCAGGCAGATGTCATCATCGCTCGGATCGTTTTCGAGGTTATAGCAGAATGCCGGCCAGCAGCTTAACGCCGCCTGGCACTCCTCAAAAGGAGGCGAAACCGATCAGTTGTGAGATGGCGTCAGACAAAGGCGGACAACGAGGGTGGATTCTCCGGTGCCAAGAAGCGAAACAGTGCGTCCTGTTTCCACGCACGACCGAGTGTCGCCCTCCACGTAAAGGCTACGCGCACGGGCAGCGACGTTGGCGCGAACCAGCAATTCGGCAGAACGCTCGGCGATGGATTTGTGGTTCACGCCGTGCCCCCCCAGCGGCGTACACCAGCTTGATCCCAGGTATCGGGCACGGCGTACCGCATCGCCGCCTCGGGCGTCCTCTCGTAAAACGATTGTCACCGACAGCCAAGCGCCGGTGGAGTTGGTTCAGGCACTGCGCGACAAGGGGATCGAAGTCGTGATCGCAACCAAGGCATCAGACTGATCGCGCTGCATCCGAAAGCAGCGCGACGTTTTGGCCGACCTTTCGCCAGGAACCTCTCGGAGTGCGTCCGTCCTCGGGAGCAGCAACGTCCTACCATGCAATCCATGCTGCTGCGCCCGAGGACGGGCGCACTCCGGTTCAGGGGGACAATGCGCGACTTGATTCGGGCGATTCTCGCCCAATCGGGTCAGATTCCTGCAGCGTAGCGCCGCAACTGATCGGCGTTGGAGCAGTCGCGAGTCACGCTGTAGCCTTTGAGCGGCAGGATGTGCTCATGGACGGCGTCAATGATGTCCACCGCGAACGGGAAGAAGGCATCCTCTACTTCGTCAGCCGGAGTGATCCAGTTGCGCGCGCCGACGACTACAGGCGGGGCGTCCAGTTCATCAAACGCGAACTGCGCGATCTTTGCGGCCATGGTTTGCAGGGCGCTACCACGTTCGCAGGCATCCGAGGCCAGCAGGATCTTGCGGGTCTTCTTCACCGACTCGATCACTTTCGCGTAGTTGAAGGGGACGATCGAGCGGGCGTCGATCACTTCGCACGAGAGTCCCCACTTCTCCTCCAGTTGCTTGGCGGCCTCCAACGCACGGTAGAGCGTGGCGCCGATGGTCAGGATCGTCAGGTCCTTGCCGACCTTCTTGATGTCTGGCTCGCCAAACGGAACTTCGTAGTAGCCGGTCGGAACCCCGCCGACGACGAATTGTTCGGCCTCATCGTAGATCCGTTGGCTCTCGAAAAATACCACCGGGTCGGTGCCCGTGAGGGCGGAGTTCATGAGTCCCTTCGCGTCGTAAGGCGTGGCGGGGAAGACGACCTTGAGCCCGGGTATGTGGGCGCACATGCTGGTCCAGTCCTGCGAATGCTGGGCGCCATACTTGGAGCCGACACTGACGCGGAGGACCACGGGCATTTTCAGGAGGCCGCCCGACATCGCCTGCCACTTGGCCATCTGGTTGAAGATTTCGTCGCCCGCCCGCCCCATGAAGTCACAGTACATCAACTCAGCCAGCGGCCGGCCACCTTCCAAGGCATAGCCAACGGCACTGCCGACAATCGCGCCTTCGCTGATCGGCGAGTTGAAGAGGCGGTGATAGGGCAGCGCCTCGGTGAGGCCGCGATAAACCGCGAAAGCCCCGCCCCAATCGCGGTTCTCCTCGCCGTAGGCGATCAGGGTCGGATCAACGTAGAATCGGTCGAGGATGGCCTCGAAGATGGCATCGCGGATGCCGACGCACTTGCTCTTGGGCAGTTTGTTGCCCTTGTCGTCGAACGCCGACCGGCTGCGCTGGGCCAACTGCTTGACGCGGGGATTCTCTTCCTTCGCGAGCAACACCTCGGGTTTGCGTCCGGGCTCCATGGACTCGACTTTCTGGTTCGAGAACATCGTGCGTTCGAGAATGCAGTTCTTGAGTTTAAGATCACTGCGCGGGCTGATCTGCATGTCGGCAGCTTTCTTGAATGCCTTGAGGATCATGGCCTCGGCCTCGGCGCGGATCTGATTGATCTCTCCCCGGGTGCAGATCTTGGCGTCAACGAGTTCCTGCGCGAAGGTGACAATCGAGTCTTGCTGGCGCCAGGCATCAACTTCCGATTTTTCGCGATAGCTGGAGGCGTCTGAAGGCGAGTGACCAGAAAAACGGTAGGTGATGGTATCAAGCAGCACGGGGCCGTTCTTCTCCTCGAGTAGCTTCTTCTTGCGGGCAATGGCGTCCACGACGGCCAACGGGTTGTAGCCGTCCACGCGTTCGGCGTGCATTTGTTCCGGATTGACCCCGGCGCCCAGGCGGGCGAGGACTTTGAAGCCCATGGTTTCGCCCACCGGCTGCCCACCCATGCCGTAGAAATTATTGACGAAATTGAGAATGAGCGGGAGCCCGCCGCGATGGGCTTCATCCCAGAGCAGTTTGAACTGGTCCATCGTGGCGAAGCAGATGCCTTCCCAGACCGGACCACAGCCAGCCGAAGCATCGCCGATGTTGCAGATGATGATCCCGGGCTTTTGGTTGACGTGCTTGTAAAGGGCCGCGCCGACGGAGATATCGCCCGAGCCACCGACGATGGCGTTGTTGGGCATGACGCCGAATGGCGGGAAGAAGGCGTGCATGGAACCACCCATACCCCGGTTGAAGCCATAATCCTTCGCGAAGATTTCCGCCAGCGTGCCGTAAACCAGATAGTCCATCGCCAGGTCCTGCGTGGACCCGGTGGCGTCCTTCTCGACGACGCGCAACGTGTCGCCGCCGAAGTAACCGCGCATGATCTTGAGCAGGGCGTCGTCGGAGAGCTTGGCGATGGCGGAAAGGCCCTTGGCGAGGATGTCGCCGTGGCTGCGATGCGAGCCGTAAATGTGGTCCTCCACGCCGAGGATGTAGGCTTGGCCGACGGCAGAGGCTTCCTGGCCCATCGAAAGATGCGCGGGACCGCGGTGGTTGTATTCGATGCCCTGGAAGCTGCCGCGGAGCTTGATCTCGTTGAGCATGTTCTCGAAGGCTCGAATGATCTCCATGTCGCGCTGGATGCGAAGGAGGTCCGCCTTGGAGAAGCGCTTGGCAGCAAACTCCTCCTTGCAGGTCCTCTTGTATTGGTTGATCGGGATCGGGGCGAATTCGATCTGACCGGGCCGGCGGCTTTCAACGGGGCAAACGATTTGACTCTTGGGCATGGTTACAACTCCAGTTCAACTCAGGTTTCAGGTTTCGGGATAGTCCACTTGAATGCCGCGGGCGCTGAGGAATTCCATCCACTCCGGGCTCGGCGCCTGGTCGGTCACGATCCGGGAGACGGAACTCCACTCCACCACTTTGCAGAGCGACGCGGCGGTGAACTTGGTGTGGTCCACGAGCAAAACGGTCTGGCGGGCATTGCGAACGGCGCGGCGATTGAGGTCGGCGCTCTCCAGATCCGCGGCAGCCGGCCCGAAATCACGGTCCAGCCCATCGGCCCCGATAAAGCAGACGTAGCCGCGGAGTTGGTCGAGCGTGGCGGCCGCGAGCAGCCCGACGGTGTCCATGCGATCGGGGCGATACTGGCCACCCAGCAGGATCACCGAGACGCCCGGGCTGTCGAGTTCGAGCGCCAACCGCGCGGAAGAACAGATGATCGAGAGCCGCTGGCGGGTCTTGAGGAACGGGATCAACTCAAAGCAGGTGGTGCCGGAGTCGAGGAAGATCTGCTCGTCGTTACCGATCAAGTCGGCGGCGAGGCGCGCGATCACGCGCTTGGCCTCCACGTTGCGTTTGCCCTTGGAATGGAAGGAATGGTCAGACGCACGCCGCAGCGTCGCCCCGCCGTAAACGAGTTCCACCTCCCCGGCGGCGGCCAGGGCTTTGAGGTCGCGGCGCACGGTTGCTTCCGAGGCGGACATTTCGACGGCCAGGTCTCTGGCCGTGACATGACGCTTTTCGGAGACGGCGGCGAGTATCTTCTCGCGGCGTTGACGGAACGAATTCATGACTCTTGTCGAGGCTCGGCATGCCAGCGACGCTGCTTTCGGTGCGGATTAAACCTGATCCTGACGGAGAATCAACATAATTGTACAGAAATCTGATTGACTTGTGACCGTCTCTGACCAAGTCTTGACCCAGATAAGTATCAAGTTAATCACGATACCGGTTTAACATGCCAACACTTACGCTGCCAAAGACAGGCAAGTCCGCCCCGAACGCCACGGTCCTCCGCTGGCGAAAGCAGGTGGGCGATGCGGTCCGCAAAGGAGATGTCCTCTTGGAAGTCGAATCCGACGACGGGCTGGCCGAAGTCGAATCGGCCCTCGAAGGCATGCTCCATAAGGTGCTCGCGCAAGTGGGCGTAACCCTGCCCATCGGATCGCCCTTGGCCGTGATTGATGGCGCGGCGATTCCGCCGTCCGCACCGTCCGCACCCTCCACTCAGCCAACCCAACCCAAGACCACCCCCGTGTTCACCCCCAATCCTCCCACCGGTAAGGTGATTCCAATTCTCATGCCCAAAGCCGGGCAAAGCATGGAAGAAGGCGTCCTCGTCAAATGGCATGTGCAACCCGGCGCGACCGTCCAGAAAGGCGCGCTCCTCTTCGAGATTGAAACCGACAAGGCAACCATGGAGGTCGAAGCCACGGATGGAGGGCGGCTGGCGCGCATCGTCGTCGCGGACGGCGGCTCCAGTCCGGTGCTGTTGCCGGTCGCTTATCTGGCGGACAATGATTCCGATGTGGATGCGTTCATCGCCGCCCAGGGCGGCGCGACACCTACGTCCGCTGTCAGCGCCGCGCCCGTGACGGACGCCGAGAAGCCGACCGCAGGCGTGATCGCCCCGGCTGCCGTCACCGAGACAGGCCGCGTGAAGGCTTCCCCAGCGGCGCGCAAGATCGCGAGTGAACGCGGCGTTGATTTGTCGGCGGTCGCGCAAGGATCGGGCCCGGGCGGGCGCATTCTCTCGACCGATGTTCCCGCCACCGCCTCGGCGAAGCCTGCCGTTGCCCCTCCGGCGACGGCCGTCCCGCAAGGCGAATTGCCGGTCGGCGTGGTGCGCAAGCGAATGAGCAACATGCGCAAAGCCATCGCCCGCAACTTGACGCTTTCCAAAACCACCATCCCGCACTGGTACATCAACGCCCGCATCAATGCCGGACCATTGATGACCTTCTACAAGAGCCAGAAAGCCAAGGTCGGGTGCAGCGTGAACGACGTGATCGTGATGGCGTGCGCCAAGGCGATCATGGAATTCCCGGCCATGCACAGCCGCGTGGACGGCGAAACCGTGCTGGAGTTCCCGGGCGCGAACATCGGCGTCGCGGTGGGGATGGATGAGGGACTGGTCGTGCCAGTGGTGATGAACGCCGAGTTGCTGACGCTGGCGCAATTGGCGACCGAGACGAAACGGCTGGCGAACCAGGCCCGCGCGGGCAAGATCGAGAACATGGGGCTGGGCATCTTCACGATCTCGAACCTCGGCATGTTCGGCGTGGACGAATTTGTGGCGATCATCAATCCACCGGAGGCGGCGATCCTGGCGGTCGGCGTCGTGCGCGAGGATGTGATTGTGAAGGACGGCGCGATCAAGGCCGGGCACACGCTGAGCCTGACCCTCAGCGCCGATCATCGGCTGATTGACGGAACGTTGGGCGCGCAATTCATGGCGCGGCTCAAGGCGCTCCTGGAAAACCCGGTGCAATTGATCGCCTAGCGGAATTGAACATGAGCAAGCACTACACGATTGCCGTTCTCGGTGCGGGGCCGGGCGGATATGTGGCAGCCCTGAAAGCGGCGCAAATGGGCGCGAGCGTTGCCCTGGTCGAGAAGGAGCACCTCGGCGGCACCTGCTTGAATTACGGCTGCATCCCCTCGAAGGCGATTCTCGGATCGGCCGAGTTGATGCATCACATCCAGCACGCGGCGGATATGGGGATTGACGTGCCGGCCGGCGCGGCCGGGAACTGGGCGAAGATTCAGTCACGCAAGGACAAGGTCCTGCAAACCCTCCGGGCGGGCATCAAGGGCCTGCTCGCGGCGCGGAAGGTCACGGTCTATCAGGGCCGTGCAACCCTCGCCGGTACGGGCAAAGTGGCGGTCGCCAAACCGGCCGGTGCGGCCGAAGAATTCACGGCGGACAAGATCATCCTCGCGGTGGGATCAGTGCCGTCCCGGATTCCGGGGTGGCCAACCGATGTCAACATCGTCTGCACCAGTGACGAGGCGCTCCACTGGAAGACGCTGCCCAAGAAGCTGCTCATCGTGGGCGGCGGCGTCATCGGGTGCGAGTTCGCGTGCATGATGCAGGCGCTCGGCGTGGCGGTGACGGCGGTCGAAATGTTGCCGCAGCTTTTGCCGAACTTGGACGGCCAGGTGGCGCAATTGCTGACGAAGATTCTCACCGCGCGCGGCATCAAGATTTTCACCGGCGTGAAAATCGAGAACCTGACCTTGGGCGGGGCGGGGGCGATGGCGAAGCTCGGCAATGGCGAGACCATTGACGCGGAGCGCGTGCTCGTAGCGACAGGCCGGCGGCCGAATACGACGGAACTGGGGTTGGAAACCATCGGACTGACGACCGAGCGCGGTTTCATCCGGGTAAACGACCGCATGGAGACGGCCGTGAATTCATATTACTGCATCGGCGACGCCAACGGGCGCTGTCTCTTGGCCCATGCAGCTTCGGCGCACGGTGTCGCGGCGGTCGAGAATGCCTTGGGCCAGGGACATGAATTCAAAGCGCCGATCCCGAATGCGGTTTACACGTTCCCCGAAATCGGCACCGTGGGCTTGACGGCGGACGAGGCGAAGGCCAAAGGCATGCCCGTGTCGGTCGGCGTGTTCCCGTTGTCGCATCTGGGCAAGGCGCTTGCGGTGAATGACAATGAAGGATTCGTGAAAGTGGTGCGGCATCGCGAGACCGGTCAACTCCTGGGCGTGCACATGATCGGGCACAACGTGACCGAGTGCATCGCCGCCGCCGGGGCGCTGCTGCACCAGCAGGTCAGCGTGCAAGCCGTGGCGGAAACTGTCTTCGCCCATCCGACCATCAGCGAGTCCATCAAAGAAGCCGCCGAGGACGCCCTGGCCATGGGACTGCATCTGCCGCCGCGTAAGATGTTGCGGGTGGCGGCTACGGTTCAATAGGATTGCCCTTGACCGCGCCGATTCTCATTCTTGCGGAGCGCGGCTGTGTGCGGAGCACCAGCCGCAGCGCGTGGAAGCGCGGCACCGCCTGGAATAGCGCGGCCTTGCTGCGGCTGGTCGGGACGACACAGCCGCGCTCCGGGTCAAGATGAGGATTGACGCGGTGACCGAGCCGGGTTCGCCCACGAAGAATTCAGACCAGTTGGAACATCGTTATGTCGCAACACGCCGCCGAAGCCCTCGCTTTTCTCAAAGGACTGGGAACGCCCCCGGACCTCGCCGCCCAAGTGCGCGCGGGCGGTCCCCCGATGGCGCGGTTGAAGGTGAATAGCCACATTCATCTGCCGCCGAATTTCTCCGCGTTTCAAACCGTGGCGCAGGCCCTCGAACTTTCGGCTGCCCAAGGCATCGGCGTGTTGGGCGTCAGCAATTATTACGACTACGATGTCTATGGCGACTTCGTCGTCGGCGCCCGCAACGCCGGCATCTTCCCCCTCTTCGGGCTGGAGATCATCTGCCTGATTGACGACCTCGTGAAACGGGGCGTGAAGCTCAACGACCCCGGCAATCCCGGCAAGCTCTACATCTGCGGCAAAGGCATCACGCGGTTTGCCCCGTTCAACGCCGAAGCCACCCGGCTGCTCGGCCTTATCCGCCACAATGACAGCACGCGCATGCGCGAGGTCGTCCGCAAGCTGGCCGAAGTGTTCGCCCAGCGCGGATTGGCCATCCCGCTGACGGAGGCCGATGTCATTGACATGGTCGCCCGGCGTCACGAGTGTCCGCGCACGCGCATCTATCTCCAGGAACGCCACGTCTGCCAGGCGTTTCAAGAAGCGATCTTCGCCAAGGTGCCCGTCGCCGAACGCCTCGACAAACTCACCCGCGCGTTTGGTCTGGCCGCGCCACCGAAGTTTGGCCCGGAGGACGCCGTCAAGATTCAGAACGAGATTCGCGCCCAGCTCATGAAGGCCGGCAAACCGGCGTATGTCGAGGAAACCTTCGTCAACTTCGAGCAAGCCTGGCGGTTGATCCTCGAATTGGGCGGCCTCCCGGCGTATCCCACGCTGGCCGACGGCACCAGCCCGATTTGCCCGTACGAGGAGCCGGTGGAGAAGCTGATCGCGGAACTCCAGGTGCGCGGGTTCCTCGCGGCCGAGTTCATCCCCATCCGCAACACGCCGGAAGTGCTGAGCCGCTACGTCAAGGCGATGCGCGCCGCTGGCTTGGTGATCACCGCCGGCACCGAGCACAACACGCTCGACCTGCTCCCCATCGAGCCTGCCTGCCTGAAGGGCGTCCCGGTGCCCGAGGACGTGAAGGAGATTTTCTGGGAAGGCGCCTGTGTCGTCGCGGCGCATCAGTTCCTGACACTGCACGGCGAGTGCGGTTTCGTGGACGCCCAGGGGCAACCGAATCCGAAATACCCGGATGCGGCGACCCGCATTGCGGCGTTCAAGGCCCTGGGCGAGGCAGTCATTCAACGGTATTTGAAATCCAAGTAACTCATTATGGCATCCAGCATTCAATGGCCCGACTTTCCAGCCACCGACACGCCGATGGACGTGCTGGTGAAGCTCTCGCATTTCTACGGCGCGGACCCGGAGTTCGTCCTGGCCGGCGGCGGAAACACGTCCGTCAAGGTCGGGGACCGGTTGTTCGTCAAAGGCAGCGGTCACGCCCTGGCCACCATACCGCCCGAGGGATTTGTCGAGATGGATCGCCAGCAACTGGAATCCCTGTTGAACAGCACGCTGTCCGAGGAACGGATGGCGCGCGAAGCGGAGTTCAAGGCCGCCACGCTGGCGGCACGCGTCCACCCGGAGAAGAACCAACGCCCAAGCGTCGAGGCGCTGCTCCATCACCTCATGCCGCGGCAATACGTAGTTCACACGCACAGCACATGCGTGAACATGGTGACCTGTTGCGTTCGAGGGGCCGAATTGGCCCGGCAACTGGCTGGCGACGTCGTCTGGATAGGCGACGTGGATCCCGGTTACGTCCTCTCCCGGGTACTGCGGCAGTCGTTGGAGGATTTCAAGAAGGCCACCGGTCGCGATTGCCCGCGCGCGGTGCTCATGAAGAATCACGGGTTGGTCATCTGCGGCGATACTGCCGAGGAGATTCGCGAGCACACGGACTGGCTTGTCGAAACGATCCACAAACATTTCGCGGTCGCCGGTTCCGGACCCGCCTTCGGCCCGGTCACGAAGCTGGACTCCGCGCCCGCCCGCAGCCTCATCCAGGTCATCGGCCCCGCCCTGCGCGGATTGCTGGCGACGAGCGAGAACCTGAAGCTCGTCACGTTTTCGGATGCGCCGGAGGTGATGGACCTTGTTGGCGGCGCTGAGGGCAAGGCCGTCGCCACCGCCGGCCCCCTCACGCCGGACCAGATCGTTTATTGCAAGTCCTTTCCGCTTTGGTTCGAGCCGGCGGCTGACGCCGCGCCGGCGGCCTTGGTGGAACAACTTCGCCAAGCGATCCAGGAACACAAGAACCACACCGGCTCAGCTCCGCACGTCATCCTGGTGCGTGGACTCGGCATGTTCACCGCCGGCGACGACTTTGCGGGAGCTGACACGGTGCGTTTGGTGTACACAGACGCCATCAAGGTGATGGCTGGCGCGCGCCGGCTCGGCGGGATTCGCTACATAGACGACGGCATGCGGCGGTTCATCGAGGATTGGGAAGTCGAGTCGTACCGCAAGAGCGTCAGCGCGGCGGGCCGGGCCGGCGGACGCGTAGCCGGCAAGGTTGCCCTGGTCACCGGCGCGGCCCAGGGGTTTGGACTGGAGATTGCGCAGGATCTGATTGCGCAGGGGGCGACTGTGGTGCTGACCGATGTCAACGCGCAGGGCGTGCAGGCGGCGGCGGATCGGATCAACGCGCAACTGGGCAAGCCCCGCGCGATCGGCTTGCCGATCAACGTGACCGATAGCGCCTCGGTGGCTGAGGCGCTTTACCAGGTCGTCCGCTGTTTCGGTGGGCTCGACGTATTCGTGTCGAACGCCGGCGTGCTCAAAGCGGGCAGCGTGAAGACACAGCCGGAGAAGGATTTCGATTTCGTCACCACGGTGAACTACAAGGGATATTTCGTCTGCGTCCAACAGACCGCCCCGATTTTGGCCACGCAACACCTGGCCAAACCGGGTTATTCCTCGGACATCATCCAGATCAATTCCAAGTCCGGCCTCGTGGGCTCGAACCGCAACGGCGCTTACGCCGGCAGCAAATTTGGCGGCATCGGCCTGACGCAGTCCTTCGCGCTCGAACTCGTGGAGGATGGCATCAAGGTGAACTCCATTTGCCCCGGCAACTTCTTCGACGGCCCGCTGTGGTCCGATCCGGAGAACGGCCTGTTCGCCCAATACCTGCGCAGCGGCAAGGTGCCGGGCGCCAAGACGCTCGCGGACGTGAAGCGATTCTACGAAGCCAAGGTGCCGATGAACCGTGGCTGCACCGCGGCAGACGTGGTGAAGGCCATCTATTACCTCATTGACCAGCAATACGAAACCGGCCAGGCGCTGCCTGTGACGGGCGGCCAGGTGATGCTGGCCTAGCGTGTTTTCGACTGACGAACAACCAGGACTGCCCCGCTGAACTACAGAAACAAGCAATGAACGTGACCATGGCAAACCCAAGCCTCCCCACAACTCAATACGCCATTCAGCTCGTCGGCCCCGGCCAGCTCAAGCTCAATCCCGCCAAGGAAATCCCCCACCCCGGCCCGCGCCAGATTCTCGCCAAGGTTGAGTGTGTGGGGCTTTGCTTTTCCGATCTCAAGCTCTTGAAACAGTTCGATCAGCATCCCCGCAAGAGCGGGGTCGTTCGGGGACTGAGCGCCGAGGACTTGAAGGAGATGCCCAACTACGTTCCCGGCAACAAGCCCACCGTGCCGGGCCACGAGGTCACCTGCCGCATCGTCGCCGTCGGCGCAGAGGTCAAGCAGCACAAGGTCGGCGAACGCTGCCTCGTGCAGACCGATTACCGCGACCTGCCCACCGCCGGCTCGGCCTCGGCCTTCGGCTACAACTTCGAGGGCGCACTCCAAGAATACGTCCTGATGGATGAGCGCGTGGTGATTGACAAGTCCGGCGAGCGTTTCCTCATCCCGGTCAACGAGCAACTCGCGGCGTCGGCGGTGGCGCTGGTCGAGCCGTGGGCTTGCGTCGAAGATTCCTACGTCACGATCGAACGCCAAGCCATCAAAGCCGGCGGCCGGCTGCTGATCGTGGCCGACGATCCCACCGGCATTTCCCTCGACGGACTTCCCTACGAAGCGGGCGGCAAACCCGCTGAAGTGCTCCGGAAAACTCCCGCCGAAGCCAGCACCGTGGCCAACGAGTCGTGTGACGACATCGTTTATTTCGGCGCTGCCAAGGCCACGCTGGAAATGCTCAACGACAAGCTGGCCGCGCGCGGCATCATCAACGTTGTCCTCGGAGGCCGGAAGATTGGCGCGCCGGTGAATGTCGGCGTCGGTCGGGTTCACTACGGCATGACGCGCTGGGTCGGGACGACCGGCAGCAACCCCGCTGACTCGTACAAGAACATCCCGCTCACCGGTGAAATCCGCGAAGGCGACAGCGTCGTTGTCATCGGCGCCGGCGGGCCGATGGGCCAGATGCACGTGATCCGCGCCGTCTGCTCGGGCATCAAGAACATCGCCGTCATCGGCACGGACATGGACGACGCGCGGCTCGCCTCCATCCAACGGAAAGCCGAACCGTTCGCCGCAGCCAACGGGGTCGCCATGAAAATGGTCAACACAGTCAAGACTCCGCTGAGCGACCGGTTCTCCTATTTCGCGCTGATGGCGCCGGTGCCTGCGCTTGTCGCCAGCAGCATTCGCGACAGCAAGCCCGGATGCCTCATCAATCTCTTTGCGGGCATCCCTGCCCCGACGAAGCATGAGTTGGATCTGGACACTTACATCGCCAACCGCTGTTTTATGTTCGGCACCAGCGGCTCGACCATTCGCGACATGAAGATCGTGTTGCAGAAAGTCACCACCGGGCAACTCAACACCAACTGCTCCGTGGACGCCATCAGCGGCATGGCCGGAGCGACCGAGGGCATTGCGGCGGTGGAGAACCGCACGCTGGCCGGCAAGATCATCGTGTATCCGATGCTCCACGACATCGGCCTGATTCCGCTCGCGAACCTGCGCCAACCGTTCCCGACGGTCGCCGCCAAGCTGGATCGCGGCCAATGGACAAAGGCCGCTGAGGACGAACTGCTCCGCGTGGCAGGGAAATAGGACCCGTCGAACGCGAAGCCGTGTCTCTTCAGATGGAATCGAGCCCGAGTTCGCGCCTTGGCGCCCTGCTGCGTCTGGTGACGGGAAGGGCGGGCGTACCCACTGACTGAATGGATATGGCTAAGACTTTCGTCGGTTTCGGCTTCGGCCCCATCCAAAGCGCGCTCTTCCTTTACGAGGCGTTTCGCTCCGGGAACTTCTCCCGCTTCGTCATTGCCGAGGTGGATGCCGTCATCGTGCATGCAGTCCGCTCGGCGGGAGGCCGCTACACCATCAACATCGCGCGGCCGGACCGCATCGAGCCAGCCACGATCTCCGGCGTCGAGCTTTACAACCCCGCCGTTCCCGAAGATCGCCAGCAAATACTCCAAGCCATTGCCGAGAGCGATGAACTGGCCACGTCGCTCCCCAGCGTCGCTTTCTACGACTCCGGGGGCCACAGCTGCGTGGCGCGCACTCTGGCGGATGGCCTTTCCCTCCGAACCGTCCGGCGAACCACCATCATCTACACCGCGGAGAACCATAACCACGCCGCCGAACTCCTGCGCGAATCCATCGCGAAGTATTGCCCGCCTGCGGCTCTCCATGACATCCAGTTCCTGAACACTGTTATCGGCAAGATGTCCGGCGTCATCAGCGACGCCGCCACGCTTGCGAAACTGGACCTTGCCACGATGACGCCCACCACCCCCAAGGCGGTGCTCGTCGAGGAGTTCAACCGCATCCTCATCTCGCGGATTACGCTCCCCGGTTTTTCGCGAGGGATCAGCGTCTTCATCGAAAAGCCCGACCTGTTGCCCTTCGAGGAAGCCAAGCTGTACGGACACAACGCCATCCACGCGCTCATCGGTTTCCTGGGCGCGCGCCGCGGCCTGACCAGCATGTCCGAGGCTGCCGCGCATCCCGACCTCATGGCCACCGCCCGGGCCGCGTTTCTCGATGAATCCGGCGTCGCCCTGATCCGCAAGCACGCCGCTCTCGGCGATCCCCTCTTCACTCCGGCCGGCTATGCGGCTTACGCCGAAGATTTGCTGGCGCGCATGGTCCGCCCCACGCTCAACGACCTCATCGCCCGCGTCACCCGCGACCAGGTTCGCAAACTCCGATACGACGACCGCTTCTTCGGCACCATGCGGCTCGCCCTGAGCTGCGACATTCGCCCAACTCACCTTGCCCGAGGCGCTGCGGCCGCGTTCCTCTCACTGCTGGACCAATGGGATTCGCTCGGCCAGGCCGTCGCGCTCCTGCCGCGTCCAGCGCGGCCCCTCTCGCGAGAGTCGGTCGGCCAGCTTCTCCGTGCGATCTGGTCCACGAAATCCGGTCCGGAGGCCGCCACCCTCATTGACCTGACTTGGGAAGCTGTATTGTCCGAGGACGCGTCCGCTGGTTTGGGAAGGGGATGACGCTATCGGACTCCGGGGCGCATGCCTTGCTTGATGGCCGTGCCGGTCATCTGGCCGGTCAAGTTGCGGAAGCCTTCCGGGCTGTTCGGGCAATACTTGAGCAACAGGGAATCCAGAATGTCATGCTTGGGTTAAAGCATCGCGACGCTGGAAAGCAGACTGAAATCAGCCGATAGCACTTCAGCTCATCAGTTGGAGGTTCACGGCGTCCCGGCTTTCAACGGCCTGGCCGGATGCAGTAAGCGTCGCGTCCATCTGCTGCCGGGTTTGTTCCTCGGCGGCATTTGATTGAATCACGTCCGCGCCGGGCTGGACCGCAGCCTTGCGAATCGCCTCAAGCTTGGGCCATCGCCTTTGCCTTCTCCAGAATCATCGGCTTTGCCTCGTCCATCATATCCTTCAAATCGGCGTAGCGCATGGAACGCTGCTCAAAGCTGCGTTTCTGCATCGCCCCGAGGAAGCGGCCCTCGAACTCTTTGAAGTAACTGCCGTAGATGTGATAGCTGTCCACCATGTGAACGTAGCGTCCGACAACGACCTGCTTGCCGGACAACTCGGAAATCCGCGCGGCCATACGCTGCTGAAGTTGCACCAGCGCGAAGATGTTCATGAACGCGGCCTTGTAGGCGTCGTTCGAGCGGAACCGCACGTCCATGCTGAGCACCGGCTCACCGTCCTGTTCGAGAATACGACACCAAATGCTCTGCATGCAGGCGGGGTCATAGCAATCGTTGTCCTCCCACACTTTCCAGGTGATGGCCTGGGCGCGGCGCGTGTGCGGCGTCTTGGCGAGTTTCTGGCACGCGATTTCGATTTGATCGAAGGTTTTGAGGCTCGGCACCTCGTATTTGAACAGACGTTGATGATACGTGTATTCCCAGCGCGTGTCCTTGGGGTCATTGGGGTCACGAACCAAGTGATCCTTGATGCCGTCACAAACCTCCATCACATATTCCTGCAACTCCAGCGGGCCGCCGGGAAAGTCTTTGTGGATCATGGGCTCCATGAGCGGGTCCGTGATGGTGATGATCATCGTGGCGTCCTTGCTGGGCGGATCCTCGGGCTTGTCGTACTCGGTCTTCAGATTGCAGCCCCGCGCATGCAGTTCGAGTAGCGAGAGTTCCCAGGCGCGCGCGATGCAGTCCGCCTCCACGTGTAGAACAGGTATGCCTTTCATGATTCGTTGTGCTGATGTTTTGCGACGCAGTGTCCGGCGTGTGGCTGAATCCGCGCACCGCCTGCGCCTGCGGCTACGATTGCGAGTGCAGCGATCTTTGGCAACACCTTTGCGTGGGGCATTGCTCCCCGCCGGCTCCCCACCCGAGCATCGGCGGAGGCTGGTCGGCCGGAGGCCACGCGGCATTGACTTTGTCCGTTGACTCTCGAAAGACTCACTCATGTCAAATTCGCTGTTTGGATTGCGCTGTCTCCTCGCCCTCGTCGGGTTAAGCTGCCTGTCCGCCTTCCGGGCGAGCGCGACCTGGGTTTGGATCGAAGGCGAGAATCCGGCGATCAACCGGATGAACCGCCATCCGTGGTGGTACGACCAGGTCAAGCGAGACCAATTCTCTGGCGGGGATTTCATCTCGAATTTCGACAAGGACAAGCCCGGCGAGGCCGAGTACCGTTTTGCCGCTCCGCACGCTGTGGAGTTCGAGTTCTGGATCCGGGCCAATCCACTGGCAAGCAGACTCTCTTTCTCACTCAACGACGGACCGGAGACATCCATTGACTTGAACAAACCCGACCTGCGCTTTATCGCCTGGAGCAAGGTGGGCAAGGTGGCCCTGCAAGCCGGGACAAACACGATTCGGTTCCGCATGACCAGCGAGAACAATCACCACGGCTATCTCGATTGCTTCGTTTTCAGCGAGGAACCCTTTGTCCCGCGCGGGTTGCTGAAGCCTGACCAGTTGGCTGCCGACTCGCAGCGGTTGGCCGTGGAGAACAAGTCCAGGTTCGCCTTCGATCCCAAGCCGGATGCGTTTGCGGAGACGAGCGCCACCGATCTCCGGTTTCTCAACGAACACTTCGCCGGTGAGAACGGCTTCATCGCGGTCAAGGACGGCCAGTTCGTCCACTCGGCAACGGGCGAACCGATCCGGTTTTGGGCCGTGAACGGGCCGCCGCACGAACTTACGGGCCCGTCATTGCGCCAGTGCGCCCGCATGTTGGCCAAGCACGGCGTGAACCTGGTCCGCGTTCACGGCGGGTATTTCAACCGGACGGGCGAGGTGGACCCCGCCAAGGTGAAGCACGCCATCGAGATCGTCGAAGCGATGAAAGCCGAGGGGATTTACACGCACTTCTCGATCTACTTTCCCCTTTGGTTGACGCCGGCCCCGAACACGCCCTGGCTGGAGGGTTATGACGGCAAGAGCAACCCGTTTGCGGCGCTGTTCTTCAACCCTGAGTTCCAGGCACGGTACCGCCAGTGGTGGACCGCGCTGCTCTCCACGCCAAGCCCGTCCACCGGCAGGACGCTCCTCGAGGAACCGGCGGTGGCCGCCCTGGAAATCCAAAACGAAGACTCGTTGTTCTTCTGGACCTTCTCGGAGGACCGAATCCCCGACCCGCAGTTGCGCATCCTCGAAAAGTCGTTTGGCGATTGGCTGGTGAAAAAGTACGGCTCGCTGGAGTCGGCGTTGGCAAAATGGAACGGCCTCAAAGTGAAGCGCGACGCGATCTCCGCCGGGCGCGTCGGGTTTCGGCCGCTCTGGACGATGTTCAACGAGAAGACGCTTCGCGATCAGGACACCGCGCGCTTCCTGCTGGAGGTTCAAACGCGGTTTTACGAAGCAACCTACGCCTTTCTCCGGAAGCTGGGGTTCAAGGGGCCGATCACCGCATCAAATTGGGCGACGGCCAGCCCGGAA
This sequence comes from uncultured Verrucomicrobiota bacterium, assembly GCA_964371005.1. GTDB lineage: Bacteria > Verrucomicrobiota > Verrucomicrobiia > Limisphaerales > MWDV01 > MWDV01. Next base: position 33,414 of record CAYJNU010000006.1, read on the forward strand.
GTGCTCGGCCCGTTGGAGAAGCTCAGCTACACCAGCACGGATTTCGTGGATCGCCACGGGTATTTTGGCTGCAACCACAAGGGCGAAAACGCCGCGTGGTCTTTGCGCAACGACCAAACATATTCTGACCGGAGCGCGCTGCGGTTCGACGCCGAACAACCGGGGCAGCCCAGACAATTCGTACATCCCGCCATGGACCCACATTATGAGAACAAGCCTTCCATGATCTCCGAAACAACTTGGAACCGACCGAACCGTTTCCGAAGCGAAGCGCCGCTTTACCTGGCAGCCTACGGCGCGTTGCAGCACAGTGACGGGATCGTGCATTTCGCGCTCGACAGCGGCGACTGGGCGGTGAAACCGAACTTCTGGATGCAGCCGTGGACCCTCATGTCGCCGGCCATGATGGGCCAGTTTCCGGCGGCGGCACTGATCTTCCGACGAGGGTTGGTGGCGACCGGGAGCGTGCTGGCGGAGATTCGTTTGAACAAGGAGGCGCTGCTGCGCCTGGAAGGCACGCCGCTGCCACAAGACGCGGCGCTGGATGAACTCCGGTTGAAAGACCTGCCGCCCGACACCGCAGTCAAACCTAGCGCGCGGCTCGATCCACTCTTGCATTACGCAGGCCGGGCGAACGTGAGCTTTGTCTCCGGACCGGCTTCGACCAAAGTCAACGATTTGAAGCCGCTGATTGACCACGCTCAGCAAACGGTCACGAGCAGCACCGGCGAACTGAAGCTCGACTATGGTCGTGGTGTGCTGCGCATCAACGCCGCCTGCGCCCAAGGAGTGAGCGGTCGATTGCAGGCCGCCGGACAGATCGAAACCAAAGACCTGATCATCTTGTCAGACATGGAGCTTGGGCACATCGTGGTGGTTTCTCTCGACAACAAGCCGCTGGCGGATTCTTCCAAGATGCTGCTCCAGGTGATGTCCGAGGAGAAGTCCACCGGCTTCCAGACCGAGACGGTGGCCGAAAGCATCCAGCGCATCGTCAACATCGGCACTGATCCCTGGCTCGTGAAGGAACTCAAAGGCACGGTACGTTTCAAGCGCCGCGATGCTACCCAACTCAAGGTCACCGCGCTGGATGCCAACGGTTATCCTGTAGCGAGCCCGGGCACCGCCGAACAAGTGAGACTCCAACCAACCACGCTGTACTACCTTGTCCGTCGGTGATGATCTGGCGGTTGCACCAGCGTTGGTTCAGGACACGCCTATCGTCTTTCCTTCGGCCAGGCAGACTCGCGACGGCGAGCTCATTCCCGCTCAATCCCGCGTTGCCTTTCTCGCCGGGGCCGGTAGGCTGCGCTTGGCAGCGAACTGAACGGGTATGGACAAGCAGATTTGGATCATTGCAGGTATCATCACAACGGTTTTCCTGGTGGGCGTGCTGGCGTTGACGTCCGTTTCAAAAACCAGGCAGGCAGCGCAGGCCCGAATGGAACTCGCCGAAGCCCGGGCCACCGCTGCACGTGCCGAGGCGGCGATGAAGGATTTGAAGAATCAACTTGCAGAGGGAGCCGCCCGCATTGAGGAACTTGAGCAGGAAAAGGAAGCCGTCACGCAATCGCGCCAGAGTCTGGAGGACGAGATGCGCGCGGCGCTGGAATCGCGCGATGTCACCATCTCCCAATTGCAGGGAAAGCTGACGGTGAACATTCTGGATCGCGTGTTGTTCGACTCCGGCGAAGCACAGTTGCGGACGGATGGCGAAGCGGTGTTGCTGAAAGTCGCGGCGGTTCTCGCCCAGCATCCGAACCTCCAGATCCACGTTGTGGGGCACACCGACAACGTGCCGATCCGGGCCACCGCCCGCAGCCGGTTTCCGAGCAATTGGGAGCTTTCCACCGCCCGGGCCTCGGCGGCGGTGCGGTTTCTCACCGAGAAGGGCGGAGTGGATCCACGGCGTTTGGGCGTGGTGGGTTATGGTGAATTCCGTCCGCTGGCCGATAACAGCACCGCCGAAGGCCGCGGCCGAAACCGCCGGATCGCGATCACGATCCTGTCCGAAGAACTCGCGGGTGCAGACACCGCAGTTCACGTGAGCACGAACGCGCCGTCCTCCTCTGCACTGCCCACCTCTGCCCCGACCGGGCCGGTAGATCCCTAGCCGTTGGACGCCGGAGCCAACCCAGCAGTGGCGCTCGGCCGAGTCTCCGCCTTGATGCAGTGGAGAGCCCGGTCTCCGGCTGACTACAGCAGCGGGATGTTGTGCTTCCGGCAGGTGGCGATCATCTGGTCCGGCCAAAGGCTGGCCTGGATTTCGCCCACGTGTGCTTTGCGCAGAAAATACATGCAGAGCCGCGATTGGCCGATCCCGCCACCGATCGAGAGTGGCATCTCGTCGTTCAGGAGCTTCTGATGCCACAGCAACCGCTTCCGCTCCGTGCAGCCGCGGATCTTTAACTGCCGCCGCAGGGCCTTCCGGTCCACGCGGATGCCCATCGAAGACAATTCGAACGCCATCTTCAGCACCGGATTCCAGATGAAGATGTCCCCGTTCAGGCCGGGGCGCCCGCCCGCGGTGGCGGTGGACCAATCATCGTAGTCCGGCGCGCGGCCATCGTGGATCGTGCCGTCCCCCAGATCGCCGCCGATGCCGACAATGAACGCCGCACGACACTCGCGCAGGAGCTGCTGCTCGCGCTGCTTGGGCGTCAGCTTGGGGAAGCGGACGCGCAGTTCCGCCGCGTGGATAAAGGTGATCTCCTCCGGCAACTCGGGTCGGACCGACGGGTAATGTTCAAAGACGAAATGTTCCGTGCGTTTGAGCGCGGCGTAGATCTTACGAACGATCTTCATGAGGAACTCGACGTTCCGCTCCGTGGGGGTGATCACGCGTTCCCAGTCCCACTGGTCCACGTAGATCGAGTGCGTGTTGTCCAGCGTTTCGTCGGGCCGCAACGCGTTCATGTCAGTGTACAACCCGTAGCCGGGCTCGAAACCGAGCGTCGCGAGCTGCAGGCGCTTCCACTTGGCGAGCGACTGCACGATCTCGGCGCGCACGTCCGTCATGTCTTTGATCGGAAACGTGACCGGCCTTTCGATACCGTTGAGATCGTCGTTAATGCCGGTGCCACCCTTGACGAACAGCGGCGCGGTGACGCGGCTCAGGTTCAGTTCCGTGGCGAGGTTCAGTTCGAAGAAATCCTTGAGCGCCTTGATCGCGCGCTCGGTTTCCTTGATGTCGAGCAGGGGTTTGTAGGCACGAGGGAGAATGAGGTTTGGCTTCATGAACAGTATCTGGTGCGTCTGGTCGCAAACGCTAACAGGGGACCGAGACGTTGACCAACATTTTACCCACCGGTGCGGCATCACGAAACGGCAGGAGACCGCCCTCCCCCATCGGTCGTCCGCCAGGCTCGGCACCGTGGCGCGGCCTACTTCAACAATGAGAACTTCGGATCCTCACCTTCCAGCAGCCGCCGGGTCGCGCCGTCACATATCTTGAACAACGTGTCCAGCATCGGGTTGCGCCGGCCCTGCCAAAGCAGGCAGAAGGAGACCATCTCGAAGCCGGCCAGCGGGAGCACCCGCACCTGCGGATGATATTTCATCTTCGGCACGCCCACGGTCACTCCGATCCCGTAGCCGTTGGCGACGTACGTTTGCACGAGTTCGACGGTGCTCACCTCGATACCCCCAAACCAATCCACCTTGAGCCGGGCCAGACCTTCCTGAAACGTGCGGCAAATCGGTTCGTTGCTGGGCACAGTAATCAAGGATTCGTCGATGCGATCCCGCTGCCACAGTTCCTCGGCGGACTTGAGCTTGCTGGTTTTGGGCACGAGGAGGACGAGCGGCAGCCTGAAGAGCGGAATGACGTTGATGCCGGTCGGTGGTTTCGCCGAGCCCACGAGCCCGATGGACACGTCCACTTCCTGCCGCTGGAGCCAAGCGACGACCTCCGGGTCGTAGCCTTCGCGCAGGGTGACTTTGAGTTTGGGGAAAGACTTGCGCAACTCCTGCAAAATCCCCGGCACGTGATCGCGCATCATGATCTCCGACGCCGCAAGGCGCAAGTGCTGGGAAACGCCACCCCGGAGCTTGTCGGCCATCGTCGTAAGATTGTCGAAGAACGGCTTGATGAAGTCGTACAACTCCTTGCCCGGCGGCGTCAGCGAGAAGGGCCGCCGGTGGAACAGCGTCACGCCGAGGAATTCTTCCAGTTGAATGACCTGTCCACTGATGGCGGGTTGCTGGATGCCGTAGGGCATGTTGCGCACGGCCTCACTGATGCCACCGTGTCGGGCCACGTAGTAGAACAGTTCGAGATGATGGATGTTCATAGGTCGCCTGCTGGATACCGGGTTGCGAGTACTGCACTTCGCGTTGGGGCTATCATGCGATTGGATTGGCCAAGGGCCCGTCCACTGTTACCAGAAAGCCTAAGGTCGGCAAGCCGGCAGATTCTGCGTGCCCCACCGCCGCCCGTGCCCCGCCCTTGATGCCGAAGTAGGGGACGAGCGAGGGCTCGCGCACGCAGAACCTGCTGCGCTTGCCCAACCGGCGCAGCGCGCGGGCGAGCCACGACGGTGGCGGTGGTCTTGCCTGCCCCTTGCGGTGTGGACGTCATCGCGCTGGCCAGGATCAACTGCCCGTCGGGCTGGTACTGGCGCGCCTCCAGTTCACCGATAACCTTGGCGACGTAATGCCCGTGCGGCAAGATCCGCTCAACGTCGAGGTGAAGTCCCCGGGCAACCTCGACCACTTTCCGAGGCGCCAGACCCTGGCGGGACAATGAACTGTCTGACATACGCGCGGAAAGGCATAGCGAAGAACGACGCAGTACGCAACGGAGAAGAAACCCGCAGACCAGTAAGCGTAGGAGCGGCAGGACCGTCCCGGCTGTCCCGTCGCGGGCGCATCGAAAATACTGGAACGGGTAGAACGAAGGGACGATGAGCCACCCTGTGACCGCCGGGCGCATCCCCGGTCCCAAACGCGATGCGCGGCGCCTCGCCCATCCTGCGGCGAAAAAGGCGACAGGTGTGCGCATCGTCTTGACGACCGCGCATCGCTGGCGGCGGCCCGGGGCGAACTCGCTCAGCACTCTGGGTTGCGGGCCGCCACTTAAAGCCCGCCGGCCCCTCCCTCGGGAGATGAGGGGCCGGTTGTGACAATGAGAACTCGCTCGCTAATAGCTCCGAGAGCGGAAGAACTTCGCGCCCGGGACAACAGCGATCGTGACCGGGCTCTGGCTGGCATCGGCGTAATCGTACCAAGGCCCCTGCAGGTCATTGGCCCATTGCAACATGCCGGTGTAACTGATCACGAGGTTGTTTCCGGAATGTTGAGCGGCGACCGGGGTCGTGACGGTACCGCTGTTGATCAATGCGCCTGCGCGGAAGACGCGCACCGACTTCGGATCGCTGCTGTCATTCAGCAAGTGAAGCGCGCGGTCCTTTTCGGCGAACAGCTCGAGCATCAGTCCGGCTTCCTGGTCGCGCTTGCTCTGGAAGAACAGCACCCGGATGGGGTAATACCCCGCTTCGGGTGCGATGACGTTGAAGAATTGGTTGCGGGCGTAGTAGGTGGGCACCACCTCGGCGATCGAGTTGTCGAAGAGGCTCAGCACCGGTCCCGTGTTGGTCAGGCCGGCATAGGCCACGTGTCCGCCTTCAGTGTAGAGGCCGAACGTGTGGTAGCCCGCGGGTAGTTCGACGTACGTGAGAATGTCCATGGCAATACCTTCCCACGGTGAGAAAAGCGGATCCAACTTCGGGAACGGCAGATCGTTGGTGAAGTTCAGAATGGCGTGCTCAGCCGGCGCATACTCATACCAGTTCACCGGGCCCGTGACGCTGACCGGGTTCAGCACCCACTCAGGGGCGTATTCCTCGGCTTCGTTCCAGAACATGCCCCCAATGATCTCGTTGGTCAGTTGTCCGGCGAGTTGCATCTCCGCCAACGCGGCGATGTTGCTGTGAGCGCTGATGAAGGTGGGATCGCCGGTTTGATAGGCGGGAGAGACTTTACTGACATGAACCACGAACCCTTTGTTGGCGGTGTTCACCTGTTTGAGGCTTCCCGCCAACGGGAGCACGGTGTAGGGATCAATGGTGTACACGTAGTCCTTGGCTTGTGACTCCCCGCTAGCCGTGAGCGACACGCCGACCGTGTGGACAGTGTTGGCCGCCAACAAGGTCGGATAAACGCCTTCCATGGTTGTGGTCGTGCCGGCCTTCACAACGGAGACTTGAATTGGCTGCCCGTCCAGGCGCACGGCAACCGAAGCGGTGGCAACGACCAGATTGGTGGTGTCCTCCACGGTCAACTTGAAGCCGTATGCATTGCCCAAAAAGACGTTCTCAAGGGCCATGCCCGTGGCGGCCTCCGCCAGGGTTATGGTCTTGGACTCCATCCAATCCACCGCCCAGCCGTCGGAAGCGCCCTCCTGGAAGGCCGAAATGGCAATGGTTTGCCCGAGAGACAGGCCCAAGTCCGCCAGCTTGAGCCGGGCTTCCACGGAATCACCGGTGGCGCTGCATTCATAGTTGGTGAGGAGCTTCACGGTATCATTCGCCGGGTCGTAAACCTCCAAGCCATCTGGAGCGCCGTTTCGCCAGCCAAGTTGGATTGTGCGCTCCACCCCGATGGGGGTGGTGATGCCCGTGGGACTTCCCTCATACTCGGAGTTGCTTCGACCCGTGGCGGGGTTGTTGTCCGTGTCCAACAGCCAGTGATAGTAGTAACGATTGTTCATCCCGGCGGGCGTTTGCTCCACTGCGGGGAGGGCGATGCCCTGCACCTTCATGCGCACGTAAAGGTAACCTGCCTCGACCGTTGCCTGGATTTGCCGGATGTCGCCGCTGGAATCCGCCATGTCCTGAGGATCTTCAACCGTGGTGACGAGCCCGGCGCCGTCGGCGTCTGCCCAATCGGTGAAGAGCCCGTCAATCTTCATGCGCCCGGCCACGGGTGGGTCGAGCGTGACCTGTTGCGATTCCATCCAATCCACCGCCCAGCCATCCGAGGAACCCTCCTGGAAGGCGGAGACGGCGATGGTCTGGCCGAGGGTCAACCCAAGGTCCGCCAGTGGGATTACCGCAGTGAGGGTGTTGCCGCCAGCTTGGAAGGTGAAGTTGGTGGCCAACAGCACGGTGTCATTCGCCGGATCGTACACCTGCACCCCGTCGGGATGCCCATCGCGCCAACCGATCTGAATCGTGCGTTCGACACCGATGGGTTTGGTGACCCCGGTGGGGCTTCCTTCGTATTCGGAATTACTGCGGCCCGTGGCAGGGTTGTTGTCCGTGTCCAGCAGCCAATGGTAGTAATACCGGTTGTTCATCCCGGCAGGGGTCTGGTCAATCGGAGGAGCCGCCATCCTCTCGATGGTCATGGACAGCATCAGATTCTGGCCTTCGACGTGAGCAGCAATGCCGCGAATGTCGCCGCTGCTATCCGCCATGTCCTGCGGATCGGCAACGACCGCTCGGGCCAGACCAGGGCCAGCGAGCGTGACCGTTTCCGATTCGATCCAGTCCACGGCCCAGCCATCGGAAGAGCCTTCCTTAAACGCAGAAACCGCGATGGTCTGACCCGCGATCAAGCCGAGGTCCGCAAGTGGAATCCTGGCGGTGAGGGTGTTGCCGCCAGCCTGGAAGGTAAAGTTGGTGGCCAGCAGCACGGTGTCATTGGCCGGGTCGTACACCTGCACGCCGTCCGGATGGCCATCGCGCCAGCCAATCTGGACGGTGCGCTCCACACCGATGGGCTTGGTCACACCCGTGGGGCTGCCTTCATATTCTGAGTTGCTGCGGCCCGTGGCAGGGTTGTTATCGGTATCGAGCAGCCAATGGTAATAGTACCGGTTGTTCATGCCCGCTGGGGTCTGGTTAATCGGTGGCGCCGCCATCCACTCGACGGTCATCGAAAGCAGCAGGTCATCACCTTCGACATGGGCAGAGATGCCGCGAAGGTCGCCGCTGGCGTCCGCCATGTCTTGGGGGTCTGAGACTCTAGCCTGAGTGATGGCCAGCCCGGAAAGCGTCAACGTGCCCGATTCCATCCAGTCCACCGCCCAACCATCGGAAGAACCCTCTTGGAACGCGGAGAAGGCGATGGTCTGCCCGGTGGTCAAGCCGAGGTCGGCGAGCGGAACTATCGCGGTGAGCGTGTTACCGCTGGCTTGGAAGGTGAAGTTGGTGGCCAGCAGCACCGTATCATTCGCCGGATCGTAAACCTGGACGCCGTCGGGATGGCCGTCGCGCCAGCCGAGTTGGAGTGTGCGCTCAACCCCGATGGGATTCGTGAGTCCGGTGGGGTTTCCCTCATATTCGGAATTACTGCGGCCCGTGGCAGGGTTGTTATCGGTATCGAGCAGCCAATGGTAATAGTACCGGTTGTTCATGCCGGTGGGGGTTTGGTCGATCGCGGGAGCAGCGATCCCCTCCACGGTCATTGAGAGATACAGGCTGTCGCCTTTGACGCGGGCACTGATGGCGCGGATGTCCCCGCTGCTATCCGCCATATCTTGGGGATCGGTAACCGAGATCCAATCATCGGCGGCCAGGGCGCTGCAAACCAGCGTGCCGAAGAGGAGAACGGCACTGTAGAGCTTGGCCTGTCTGCTGTCCGTAAGTACGGAACGCTTTGCAGTTTCTCGTAGCTTCATATGGAGATTGCGTTTTTACATGGTTTGTGGACGCCAAGTGCCTTGTGAACGGCACGCCAAAATGTGCGGCCACAAGTAAACGGCATCCGGGTGATTGCCGAAACTTTTACCTCAAGGCGTGGCGGATGTAAAGTTTTTTCATCTGCGGCGAGGTTCGCAGGAGGTTGGCAGATCTAGGGCGCTGAATCCGCATTGGCTCGCGGATTTGCCGGTTGACAGTCACCGGCGAGCCGGCAAGGCGGCGTAACGCCGAGGACGCGGCTGCATGGCTAAGTTTCGCCGTTGGCAGAATCACGCCGCTCCCAGCGACGCTGCTGGCGTTCCGGCAGGCTGGTGTCCACTTTCGCGTAATAGGTGCCTTCGCCAAACTCGGCGTTGGCGGCCTGCTGCAACGCCACAGATGGCGTCACCGCGAATTGCTCATGCGTTTCGACAAATGCCACCGCGCCCGTTGGACGCTGGAAGCAGAGGAAAAGCGGACATTTGCCTCGATGCGCTTCAACGAGACTCCGCGCCGCCTCCAGTCTCTCCGGTGTCAGGTGGGCCGTCTGAAGGCGCAGGTGAACCTGCTTCGTGTAGCGCTTCGGGGCTTCCTCCAACGCCATGATTTCCTGCGGGAAGAGCTTGGGCTTGTCCTCGCCGGTGTTGACCTCGCCGATCACCAGGACGGCGCGGTTCAGCGTGAGCAGATCGCGATACTTGTCGTAATTCTCATTCAAGCAGAGCAACTGCACCGAGCCTTCGAGGTCTTCCAGCGTGGCAATGAGATACGGCTTGTTCGTCTTCTTCGACACGCCCTGCTGCACGGCGGCGATGAGCCCGCCGATGCGGGTGAGCGCACGGTTCGAAAGCTCGGCCAACGTTGTCGTGTTCGCCAGCGCGTACTGCTCCAGGATGGGCGCATGCGGGGTCAGCGGGTGGCCGGTGACGTAGAACCCGAGCAACTCTTTCTCCTGAGCGAGCAATTCGTGCTGCGGCCATTCGGGCAGGCTCAGGTTCGACTCCACCGGGGCGGCGGAATCCTCGCCCAGCATGTCGAACATCGAACTCTGTCCCCGTTGGCGATCCGAGTGAATCCCGGCGGCGCGCGTGAGCGCACTTTCGGTCTGCGCCATCAACGTCGCGCGCGTTTGGCCAAAGCAATCGCAGGCGCCGGATTTGACAAACGCCTCGAGCATCTTGCGATTGACGGTGCGGGTGTCCACGCGCTCGCACAACTCGAACAGCGTCTGGAAAGGCCCGCCGTCCCGTCGCGCCTGGAGCAGGCTCTGAACGGCGACTTCGCCGACGCCTTTGATCGCAGCCAAACCGAAGCGGATGGCCCGCTTCTCTGTGCGAGCCTCTTCCAACTTGTCTCCATCGTTCTGAGGTGAAGCCTGAGAGCGGCTGGAAGCCTGGGCTGACCGCGGCGCTGGCGCGAAATAGACCTGGCTTTCGTTCACGTCCGGCGGCAACACCTCGATGCCCATGGTGCGCGCCTCGCCGATGTACTGGGCGAGTTTTGCGGTGTCAGATACGTCGTTGGTCATCATCGCGCAGAGGAACTCGACCGGATGATTGGCCTTCAGATAGGCCGTCTGATAGGCGCCCACGGCATAGGCAGCGGCGTGCGACTTGTTGAAGCCGTAGCCGGCGAACTTCTCGAGCAAATCGAACACCTGGTTTGCTTTGGAGGCGGAGATGTTGTTCCGCTCTTTGCAGCCCTTGACGAAGGTCTCGCGCTGCTTCTGCATCTCCTCGACCTTCTTCTTGCCCATCGCGCGCCGCAGCAGGTCGGCACTGCCAAGCGTGTAGCCTGCCAGGACCTGGGTCGCCTGCATCACCTGCTCCTGGTAAATCAGGATGCCGTAAGTCTCGCGTGCGATGGGTTCGAGGAGCGGGTGTTCGTACTCGATCTTCACCTCGCCGTGACGGCGCTTGATGAACTCAGGAATGAGCTCCATCGGACCGGGCCGATAGAGGGCAATTAGCGCCGTGATGTGCTCCAAAGAACTGATCTGGAACTTGCGGCACAGGTCGCGCATGCCGCCGGATTCCAATTGGAACACTCCCAGCGTGTTCGCCTTCTTCAACAGGTCGTAAGTCTTCGCGTCATCAAGCGGGAGACTCTCGATGGGAATCTCGATGCCCTGGGTCTGCCGTACCATCTCGCAGGTGTTGCGAATCACCGTTAAGGTCTTCAGCCCCAGAAAATCCATTTTCAACAACCCGAGGTCGCCGACCGGGTTCATCGGGTATTGCGTGACCAGGGCACCATCTTCGTCGGTCTTGAGCGGGAGCAAATTCACCAGTGGCTCCGGCCCGATGACCACGCCGGCCGCATGCACTGAAGAGTTGCGGGCGATGTCCTCCAAGACGAGCGCCGTGTCGATCAGTTCACGCGTCACTTCCTCCGTCTCGTACGCCTGCTTGAGGTCCGCCGATTGCTTGAGCGCCTTTTCGAGCGTCATCTTGAGGTCGAAAGGAATCATCTTCGCCAGGCGATCACACTCGCCGTAGCTCAGGCCCATCACGCGCCCCACGTCGCGGACCACACTCTTCGCACCCATCGTGCCGAAGGTGATAATCTGGGCCACGCAGTCTTTCCCGTATTTCTGGCGGACGTATTCGATCACGTCGGCACGGCGGTCGTCGGCGAAATCAATGTCAATGTCGGGCGGGTTGACGCGCTCAGGATTCAGGAAGCGCTCGAAGAGCAAACCGTAGCGGATCGGGTCCACGTTGGAGATGCCGAGCAGGTAGGTAACGATCGAGCCGGCGGCCGAACCACGCGCCACGCAGGCGATGCCGCGTTCGCGGCCGAACCGGACGAAATCGCCGACGATGAGAAAATAGCTGACGAAGCCGGTCTTCTCGATCACGGCGAACTCGATCTTGAGGCGGTCCATCACGACTTGGATGGCGGCGGCCACGGCGGGGTCGTTCGCCGCAGGAGAGGCTTCCAGCCTGTCTTCATG
>CAYJNU010000007.1:0-42630 GCA_964371005.1 uncultured Verrucomicrobiota bacterium
GCGGAGTGAGCGTGGCCCTGCGCGGCGTAGACTGTGCGGGCGCGGAGTACGCGTGGGTGGTCGGAGACGGTGGAACCATTCTGCACACGTTCGATGGCGGACAAAACTGGGGAACTCAGGTGAGTGCCTTGGCCAATGACCTGTTCGGTCTCAAGTTTATCAATGAAAACATCGGCTGGATCGTCGGCGGCGAAGGGCGAATTCAACACACGGAGAATGGCGGAGTCAACTGGACGGAGCAGGCGGCTCCCATTCCCCGCGACGCTCATGCTGTGACGTTTCGCGATGACAGCAACGGCTGGGTTGTGGGAGGATCTTTCGGTGACGTGCACGGATACGTGCTGCACACATCAAATGGCGGCAACACCTGGACCGTTCAGGACAGCACATGCACGAATTGGCTCTGGGGAGTCAGCTTTGCCGATTTCAATCACGGTTGGGCTGTCGGTGACGACGGGTTGATTCTCCATACGATCAATGGCGGCGAAACGTGGGTAGTTCAATCCGGCTTGGAGCTTGATCTCCGCAGCGTTTCCAGCATGGAAGATCCGGCGCGCGCGTGGGTGGTAGGAGCAGAAGGAATCATCGCGTCAACCGTGAATGGCGGAGCAGACTGGCAGCAGGAACCCAGCGGGACCAATATCAGCCTGTACAGCGTTGCGATGCTCGCCAATTGCAGTTGCGGGTGGGCTGTCGGCCAGACGGGCAGCATTCTCCGGTACGATCAACAGCAGGTATCAGTTTGGTCGCCGCAACTGAGCAGTGTGACCGATGCCCTGCGCAGCGTGATCTTCGCGGATGTCAATCAGGGCTGGACTGTAGGGGACAACGGTCGAGTGCTTCACACGACGAACGCAGGAGTGGCTTGGGAAAGTCAGCCCGTTGGTGTGAACACAATGTTGCGGGGTGTGGACTGTGTCGGACCTGCACACGCGTGGACAATCGGAGACGGCGGAACCATTCTGCACACGGCAGATGGCGGGCAAAACTGGGAACCTCAAGCGAGTGCTTTGGGCAATGATTTGTTCGGCCTCAAGTTTATCAATGAGAACATCGGCTGGATTGTCGGAGGCGAGGGACGGGTTCAGCACACGTCAAACGGGGGAGAGCATTGGACAGAGCAACTGACTCCAATTCCGCGCGATGCTCACGGCGTGACGTTTCGCGATGACAGCAATGGCTGGGTCGTGGGCGGATCTCTCGGCAGTGAATACGGCTATGTTCTTCACACGTCAAACGGCGGAAACGACTGGGTGATTCAATCCGACACAATGGCTGAGTACTTGTGGAGTGTGAGTTTCGCTGACTTGAACAATGGCTGGGCAGTGGGAGAAGAGGGATTGATCATCCACACCTCGGACGGAGGAAATAGCTGGCTCTCTCAGCCGAGTGGAACAACCAACGATCTTTTCGGAGTGTCTTTTACGGATGCCACCCACGGCTGGATTGCCGGTGCCGGCGGAATCATCCTGAAAACGACCAACGGTGCCGATTGGGTAGTGGAACCCAGCGGAACCCCGCTCGACTTGTACAGCATCTGTATGCTCGCCGGTGCCAACGGGGGTTGGGCAGTGGGTGAGCTTGGAACCATTCTGAGCTATGCACCGCCCGCCGGCCTCGCCCCACTGCGAACCGCATTGCCTGCAGATGCGGCACTCGGGCAAAACTACCCGAATCCGTTCAATCCAACGACAACAATCGCATGGAACGTTGCTGTCTCTTCGCAGGTAAGTCTGACGATCAGCGATGCGCTGGGGAGACGAGTCGCAACAGTTTTCGACGGTCATTGCGGCCCCGGAGAATATCGGCGCGTATTTGATGGTTCGGGAATGGCCTCCGGAATCTACTTCCTTCACTTGAAGGCGAATTCACGGCTGTCAGGGACGCGGAAGATGGCTTTGCTTAAATAGCATCGCACTCGCCGATTTTGCGGCGTATTTTACATCGGCGAAATGGTCGGCGCCATGTGTATCTTGACGGTGCTCTGCTGGCCTCGGTTTGCGCGCGGAATCCGCTTGCCGCGGCCGGCCTCCTTACTGACTCGCGCATATCATGACTGCGGCGAGGTTGGCTCACAAAGCCAACCTTTCTGTTTGGTGTCCAAATCACGTCAAATATGATGCGTGAAGGCTTGAATTCCATGGTCGCCCTTCGGTATATTATGAACAAGCGCGAAACAACCGGCAACAGCCGGTAAGTGCGCGAAGACATTTAAGAGAATCAGTGATCATGGCAAACCATAGAATACTATTACGCAGTTTAGTCGTGCTCGCCGGTTGGGGCCTGCTGCTTTCAGCAACTGATCTGGAAGCGGCGTGGATGGATTACAGCACGGAAGAGCTGACCATGACGCCTCCCGATTGGTGCCCGGAGGCCGACGCCATGGTCTTGGACAAGGCCATTGGGTATTTGGTGGATTTCTCCGGCGGCGATAACCTGACCGGCGAACATGCGCTGCGCATCAAAGTATTCACTGAGAAAGGCAAGCGCTACGGTGACTTCACGCTGGTCGAGCCGTACGGGCAGAAAATCGGCAAGATTTCGGCACGCACGATTCTTCCGGATGGTCGCACAGCCAAGGTGAAACCGTCCCAGATATTCAAAAAGATTATCCATACCGGGGCGAACAATGAATACCGGCAGCGAGTGTACCAATGGGCTTTTCCCGACGTGCAAGCGGGCTGCATACTTGAACTTCATTACAGCTCGCGCAGCGAGCAAGTGGTGTTCATCGACCCTTATTACTTCGATTACTCCGGACTGCCCACCCGCACATCCGTGCTGGCCTTCACGTTTCCGGAAGGCGCTCAGTATCTGGGCTCCGTTGCCAATGGCGGCAGTTGCAATATCCAGCAAAACACGGAGACGCTCCTGACAACGGAAGGACGGAAAACCCGCTATTCGATCGGCGCGTCGCGCATCAACGTTGATGTCAAGGAACCCATGGCTCCGCCGAAGGACTACGTACGGCCGTGCTTCTATCTGGTCTTCTCAAGATATCAAGTGCCCGGTTTTAATGTTAACATCATGCCCGACTGGAAAGCGGCGGCCAAGGCCGCCCTGTCCCGCACCCGGGACTTTGTCCGCGGCGGCAAGCAGATTGAAACTCTGGTTCAGAGCGTGACCGTGCCCGGCGATTCACTTGAAGCTCAGGCGCGCCGTCTCTTTCGCTGGGTTGCCGACAGTATTGAGCTGGTCGATTCCAAATACTGCTACGATTATGATGAGAACGCGGAAGCCAAGCTGCGGACTCGCAAGGCAACCGGTGCGGAAAAAGTACTCATCTTAAAGGCCCTTTACGACCGCCTGGGAATCGATTCCGAACCCCTTCTCTGCGTTCCGTCCACCGAATCACCCGGCATCAAAATGGTGCCGGCGCTGACGCAGTTTCGGCGCATGCTGCTCAGGCTGAGATTCGAAAATCGGACGTTCTACCTTGACCCTTCCGAAACGTTCTCGTGTTTTGACCTGATTCCCGCCGAATTTGAATACGCCTTGTCGCTTCCGCTGATGGAGTCGTCCGATGCCCCGGTCACCATCCCGGGGTCCGGAATCACAAACCGGATCGAGTATGATGTTAACTGCGTATTGGACTCGGCCGGCAATCTCCATGGCAACGGAACCATACAATTGCGGGGACAACATTATTTGAATGCCTTCAAACCGATCGCTCTGACGGACTCCGGTTCGCAAAGAGAATATGTCGTGAAGCGCCTGCTGCGGGAAATGCAAGTCACGGATTTGACCCGGCTTGAGTGCGACAGCGTGCTTCGTGACAGCGCCGTCATTCAGTTGTCCTTTGAATTCAATCGTCGCGGTTACGGCACGGTTCTGGGAGATGAGCTCCTCTTCATGCCGAATTGTCTGGACCGGATGCTGCCGGATATTCTGCCTCAGGACGAGCATCGTACCCTGCCTGTGCATTTCGACGTCCCGACGCACGTGCTGGCGGAAATCCATCATGCCTTGCCCGCCGCATACACGTGCCCGCTCGATTCCACCCGTACTCGCGAACGGTTGCGCGGCTTGGCGGATTACTCGGCTTCAGTGATGCCCTCCCCCGATGGCCACGGCTTTACATACTCGCGATCCTACCGGCGAGACGCTGAAGTAGTGGCGGCAGCCGACTATGAAAAAGCCAGGCAGTTGTTTCAAGCCGTGGCCAGGGCTGATTCCAAAGACGTTATCATTCGCCGGGGGCAGTAATGAAGAGATCCTTCCTCATTGTCGTCTTGCCTGCGGTTGCGCTTATCTCAAGCGCTCTGGCCGCGCCGCCTGACTGGGTACAAAATCTCGCGAGCCATCCTGCTCTGGGACAACAGCTTTCCGAGAACAAACTGCTGCGGCAGTGGACGACCATTCGGTATTCCACAGATGGGAGCGGCACGACGCAGCATGATCGCCTGGCCTTCCTGAACGGCGGAACCAGCCGCTTTGCCGATTTTTCGTACTCGGAGGAACACTGGGGTAAAGACAAGCTCGAGTATCAAGGCGGGTGGTTAATCAGCCCGGACAAAGAGATCGAGAGAATTCCGGCCAAAGCCAGACGAATTAATAACGCATTTGATGCGAACATCCTCTTCTCAGACCACTACATCAGCCGCTGGTCTCTCGACAATATTCCCGTGGGAGCAATTGTTGCGCTTGAGTATACGATCCGAATCGACGAGTTGGTCGATTATGGCCGGATCTACGTGCAGGACCGGCGCTGGGATTCCGATTCAACGGTCATTCAATTCGAGACCCCCCCGCCCGCGGCAGTTGTCTACGACGTGATGCAGATTGACGCGGCAATCCTCGCCGCAAATCAGCACGAAATCAGGATCGGACATCTTCCCAAATGGAAGGAGTCGCCGTTTGGCGGAGAGTTTGAATTGTCCGCAGCCCAAGTCGCCTTTCGGTACTATCCGGACGGAGATACGACTTCAAGTCCGTCTTCGTGGCTCGATATCGCTGACGCAGTCGGAGCGAAATGGGAAAAAGTGAACAGAAACTTGCCCGAAGACCAGCGGCGAGTGATTCTGGACAACTTGCCCGAATGGCCCGCCGATCTTGACACGGTTGAGGCGAGATTCGAGCGGCTATTTCGGTATGTGGCGGTTGAGGTCGGCGACGGCAACTATATTCCGCATGAACCGCGTCAGGTTCTCCAGTACAAGTATGGCGATTGCAAAGACCTTTCCCTGCTCATGGCAGAGTTGCTTCGACTCCGGAACATTGATGCTTATCCGATCCTCGTGCAAATGCCGGCCTGGCGCATGTTCGATTCAAGCTACCCCAGCATGAGGCAGTTCAACCATTGCATCGTGGCCATTGTCCGGCTCGGGGACACAACTTACTATGATCCGACCGCCAAAGGGTACGACATCGGGGCGCTCCCTTGGGCGGATCAGGGCGCTCCGGCATTGTGGCTGGGAGAATCGAGCCAATTTCTCACGCTCCCGCGAGATGCTGTGCCGCTGCGATTGCAGCGCACGTTGCGCGGGACGCTTGATTCGCGCGGTGACTTTGCCGGAACTCTTACGCTTTCATTCGACGCGCGCATCCCGGATGCCGAATGGCGGCCGACGTCGCAGAACGACGCTTATGAACTTCTGCAGCGCCATCTTCAAGACAAGTTGGCAGCGGATATGACGGCGCACCGGGTTGATACAGCCAACTCTGAATTTGAAGCGGAGATAAACATCAGACATTGGGCGGCAATGCATGGCCGCGATTGCTACTGGAACGTGAATCCGTTTGGTTACAACCTGCCGGATACGTTGAGTCTTGAACCGGCAACCGCAACGGCTTATGTCAGACGTCCCTTCATTACCCGCGACGAACTCGCGGTCAAACTGCCTGCAACCGTCACGGCGGAAGTCTTTGCTGACGAGCAGGTGACGCTTGGTCCGGATCAAGCCTCGTTCAAATGTCACACGTCCGCAGATTCACTCGCGGGGTTTTGGGAGCTGGAATTGCATCGAACGTCATATGCTACTCATGAACGAGCGGATCTTGATTCCCTCTTGAAGTCAGCGGCCGGACAGCATCGGGCCACGATCAAACTTCGTCTTTGAGAGTGAGCCCGCTCTGATGACGCGTCATCAAGGAGGCCGGCCCACGCGCAAATTATTCTACTTGGATACCCAAAGTTTTGAGTAGGATGTACGATCACAAGTTACAATTCGATTTAGTATCTATAGTCAAATCAAGTTGTTGAATCACACATGAACCATTAGGTCGCACATTTCACTGCTCGGGTCGGGCTTGTTTTGTGGATTCAGTTGTATTAAATTAGAGTTTAGCCGGAACTTAGCGCCAACCGCGCGCGTTATCTCGTTGATGAAAATCCTGCAAACTGTCACAATTGTGTTGCTCTGCGCACTGTTCGCCACCGCACCGGTGATCAGCTCCATCGGTCATGCCTGTGATCACGGACATGAATCGTCAGCGGCGGCGAGTAGCGGAGACCATGATGACTCGCATTGCGGGTGCCTTTGCCATGCGGCCGCGTGGGCGGTTATGCCGATCGGCTTTGAAGCGCACTTTCTCCCTGCCGGCGACTACGTGGCCGAGCAGAGCTCATTATTCCCTAACCCCCAACTTCCCTCCATAGACCGACCGCCCCGACTGTATTCCTGATTCACTCATAGCTTCACTCCGTGCCTTCATCAGGCTCGGTCATGTCTCATGTTGAATTTGGAGTACAGGAATGCGATCTCGCCTTTCATGGTTGACGCTCCTGCTCGGAGCGTTTTTTGTATCCGTTTTTCCATCCCCTTCTCTCGCGCAATCTGCAGCGTATTCTTTGCAGCAGGTCATCGCGGCTTTAGACTCGACCTCACCCGCATTGGCGGAAGCACGGACGGAACTGGCCCGTGCTCGCGCGGCTTATACAAGCAGTCGAGCGTTTCCCAACCCGGCCCTGTTTGGCACGCAAGAAACCCTGAACGACGCGGCCAATTCAATGGAACGCGTTATCGGGGTGCGCCAGAATTTGGGATTCCTCTGGTCAATGTCGTCGCGCTACGGTTCGACGAAAACGGCCTATGAGGCCGCGCAGCATGCCTACGTCGAGACGAAGCGCGAGCTTGAGTTGTTGGTGATAACTCAGGCCTTCGAATACGACCGCTTGCGCGAGCAGAATACTCTGATGGACAGTGTCTTGTCCCGGGCGAGTCAATTGGCGGAGGCCACCAGTGCGCGGCGCAAAGTCGGTGACATCGCTCCGTATGACGAGCAGCGTCTACAGCTTGAGCTGATTCAACTTTACAATCGCAAGCAGGAGCTGCAGCAGGAAGAATCACATGCTCTCGCAGAACTGCTGACATTCACCGGTATTCCGGCCGGGCAGGTGACGCAGATTGAACTGTCAACGCCGCCGCTGGCAACGTTTGGCTCCGAAGACGAAGCTGTTCAGTATGCTCTGGCACATCGTCCGGAGGTCAAGCGAGTTGCCCTTCAATCGAAGTCGGCGCGGCGCGCGCTGGCGCAAACTCGCTGGAATCAACTGCCGGATTTGAGTTTCGGGATCGGCAACAAGACACTCGATCCGGGTCCGAGCGGCCTCTACCTGGAAGGCGAATTGGAAATTCCATTGTGGAACCAACGGCGCAGTGAAAAAAACATCGTCCGCTCGGAGTTGGCTCGCGCGGAAGTTCAGCAGCGGAATCAACTGCAGCTGGTTGAGCACGAAGTTCGCTCCGTGTGGCGGCAGCTACAGCTGGCTGAACAGTTGCAGCCCTTGGCCGGTACAGACATTGCCGATAGCGCCAGCCTTAACATGAGCCGGGGAGTGCGATTGTACCTGGAAGGCGAAATGAGCGCGTTGGAACTGGTCGACGCCCTGCGAACCGGAATCGACGCGCGCGATGCGGCCTTGAGTCTGAGAAATTCACTGGCCGTTGCCCGCGCCGAATTGCGCCGGGTGGTTGGCCTTGATCCCCTGGAGCAATAACGATGTCACCATATCTGAAGTTCATCACACTTGTCCTGCTGGCCACAGCACTCTTGCTGGCAGGCTGCAAGACCAAACATGAAGAAGCCGCCATAGATGCCGAAGGCGGCCACGATGCAACAAAGCATTCCGTCACAGTCTGGCAAGACAGCCTCGAAACCTTCGCAGAGTGGGAGGAGCTTGTCAGCGGTAAAGAAGCGGCATTGATCGTGCGTGTCACCGATCTGCTCACTTTCAAGCCGGTGACCGAGGGCACCCTCACGGCAGCGCTGATGCGTGGCGAAGCAAAGCTGAACCAAGCAACCGTGGACAAACCGGTTCGACCGGGAATCTATGACGTGCACATGACTGGACCCGCCGCTGGTGAGTATGACGTCAGACTGACGCTGGCCCGCAGCGGCCGCGTTCAAACGGTAACGCTGCCCGGCATTCATGTCCTGAGTACAGACATGGAGCACGATGATCAGGACGGCGAAAGGCACGATCATGCCGAAGGCGAAGCGCATGCGGAAGCACATGAGTACGAATCGGGCGAACATGCCGGGCACGAGCGCGACGTTGAAGCTACTCAGGAAACGGTGAGTTTCCTGAAGGAACAGCAATGGCAAGTCGAGTTTGCCACGCAACCAGTGAACAGAAAAACGATCTCGGACAACATCCGCGCGCTCGGCGAAATCAAAGCGGCCGGTGTGGGCGAAGCAGAAGTATTCGCTCCCTTTGACGGAGTTCTGATGCCTGATCCGCAGCATGGCATTGTTCGTCCGGGGCAGGATGTGTCCAAAGGCGAAGTTCTGGCGCGTATCGCGCCTTCGGGAGGACCCGCAAGCGGCTGGACGCAATTGCTCAATGACTACAAACTGGCCAAAGCAGAACATGACCGTGTCCGCAAGCTGGCGGCGGAAGGGGCCGTCTCCACCAGACGACTGGACGAAGCGCGCTTGGATTTGGAGAATAAGCGGAGTCGCGTGCGGGGCGCCCTCGGCGGAACGGACATGGATATTGATGCAATGATTGCCGACGATGATCATTTTCACCTGCGCGCCCCGGCGAACGGTGTGATCACGGATATCCATCTGCGGTACGGTCAACACGTCGAGACCGGCGAACATCTTTTTAACATCATTGATCCTTCCCGGATCTGGCTGGAAGCTCAGGTGCCGGTATCGGAATCCAGCCGGTTGGATCAAGTCACCGATGCTGTGTTCAGCCTAAGCGGATCCGATCAGATCTATCGGGTCTCCGATCTCGGCGGCCGGTTAGTAACAGTCAGTACATTGCTTGATCCTGCCACTCGACGCGTGCCGGTCATCTTTGAACTTCGTAATGACAATGCTGCATTCCGTCCCGGCAGCTTTGCGCAGGTTTACTTGAAGACTCGATCTTCTCGGCAAGCCTTGGCCGTCCCGGAAACGGCCATCCTCGACGAAGACGGCACGCCGGTTGTCTACGTGCAGCTCGGTGGCGAGCAGTTCGTCCGACGAGTCGTGCAGACCGGCGCCAAAGATGAAGGATTTATTGAGGTCGTCAGCGGGCTTGGCGAAGGGGAACGTGTCGTCACGAAGGGCGCCTACAAAGTTCGTCTTGCGTCGCTAAAGGTCAGTGCGGCGGATGCTCATGCCGGTCACGGACATTAAGGAGCAGAACCATGTTTGAAAAGATCATTCGGTTCTCGCTGGAGAAGCGACTCATTGTCCTGATCGCATCCGTGCTGATTCTGCTGTTGGGCTACTTCGTGACGTTTCAGTTGCCCATCGACGTCTTTCCCGATCTGACCGCGTCCACCGTAACGATCCTGGCCGATGCCCACGGCATGGCTCCGGAAGAAGTCGAAACCCTCGTCGCCTTTCCGATTGAAACGGCGATGAACGGCGCCTCCGGCGTGCGTCGCGTGCGCTCGTCGTTGTCAACAGGTATTGCCGTGATTTGGATCGAGTTCGAATGGGGCACGGATATTTTTCAGGCACGGCAAATTGTGGCGGAAAAATTACAGTCCGTGCTCAGTCTGCTGCCGCCGGGGATGGATCCGCCCGTCTTAGCTCCGGTCTCATCATTGATGGGTGAGATCATGCTTGTCGGCGTCTCCAGTGATTCTCTGCCGGCCATGGAACTCCGCTCATTTGCGGACAACATCCTGAGGCGACGGCTATTGGCCGTCTCGGGAGTCTCACAGGTCGTGGCGATCGGTGGCGAGCGCAAACAGTATCAGGTTCTCGCCAGTCCGGAACGCCTGGCGGCCTATCAGATTAGTCTTGAGGAATTGCAGGAGGCTGTCAGCAAGTCCAATCTGAATTCCACTGGCGGATTCTTCGTCGCCGGCGGCAATGAATACTTGATCCGTGGCCTGGGCCGTGTCGAAGCCCTTGAAGACCTCAAACGGGCGGTGGTTGCTGTGCGAGACGGCAGCCCGATTCTGGTCGAGCATGTCGCGGACGTGCAGATCGGGGCGGCCACCCGACTGGGAACCTCCTCTGTCAGCGGTCGCGATGCAGTGATTCTGTCGATCCAGAAGCAGCCCAACGCCAACACGCTGGATCTGACCAAAC
The DNA here is from genome assembly GCA_964371005.1 of uncultured Verrucomicrobiota bacterium. Lineage (GTDB taxonomy): Bacteria > Verrucomicrobiota > Verrucomicrobiia > Limisphaerales > MWDV01 > MWDV01. The sequence continues at coordinate 10,483 of CAYJNU010000007.1, forward strand.
GCCTGGATGACATGATTGCGGACATGAGGCCTTTGTTACCCGCTGATGTGGAAATTAACAACCATGTCTTCCGGCAGGCGGATTTCATCGATGTCAGCATTCACAATGTCGTAGAGGCTCTCCGCGACGGCGCCATTCTGGTGACGATTATCCTGCTCCTGTTTCTGGCGAACATCCGCACCACGTTCATCAGCCTGATATCCATTCCACTATCCCTGATTCTGGCCATTCTGGCCATGTACTGGATGGGTCTGACGATTAACACCATGACGTTGGGCGGCATGGCCATCGCCGTCGGTGTGCTGGTGGATGATGCGATCATCTACGTCGAAAATGTCTATCGACGGCTCCGGCAGAATCGCGCGCTTTCGGACTCGCAGCAGCGGCCAGCGCTGGTCGTTATCTTTGAGGCTTCCAATGAGATCCGGCAACCGATGGTAATCGCTACGTTCATCATCATCGCCGTCTTTGCGCCGTTGTTTTTCATGTCCGGGATTGAGGGACGATTGCTGTTGCCATTGGGGTTTGCGTTTGTCATCTCCGTCTTTGCATCCCTCCTTGTAGCCGTAACGATTGTCCCGGCACTGAGTCTCTATCTGCTCCCCAGAATGAAAGAGAAGCACGCCCATCAGGAAACATGGTTGGTGCGCAAGCTGAAAACCGGCTATCGCCCCACCCTTGAATGGGCGCTCAAGCACGGCAACTGGGTAATCGCGGCATCCGCCGCACTGATTGTAGCTGCGCTAATTGTGTACACGCAGCTCGGCCGCTCCTTTCTACCGGAGTTTAATGAAGGCTCCGCCACCGTGATTGCCATCACTCCTCCGGGAACCTCGTTGCAGGAGTCCACCGACATCGGCGCGCTGGTGGAAACTAAGCTGATGTTGCATCCAGCCGTGCTCTCCGTGGCGCGGCGTACCGGACGAGGGGAATTAGATGAACATTCCTTCGGCAGCAATCAAACGGAGTTGGAGGTTCGGCTGAAGCCGGAGGGATACAAGAAGGAGGAAGTGTTTCGTGAGTTGCGCGAACTGCTGTTCGATGTCCCCGGTACGATCATCAGCATCGGCCAGCCCCTGTCGCACCGCATTGATCACATGCTGAGCGGCACGCAAGCGGCCTTGGCCGTGAAGATTTTTGGTTCCAATCTTTACGAACTGCGAAGCATCGGCCAGCAAGTTAAAGCGCAAATGGAAACGGTGGAAGGATTGGTGGACATTGCGGTCGAGCCGCAACGGGACGTCCCGCAGTTAAGACTGGAGATGAACCGGGAAGCCATGGCAGTCTACGGCGTACAGGTGGCGGATCTGGCGGAAAACATTGAAACGGCGTTCAACGGTGAAGTGGTGGGACAGGTACTGGAAGGGCAAATCCCGTATGATCTCGTCGTGCGCTTTCCGGAGGAATCTCGCAAAGATGATGAACTCATCGGCACGAGTTTATTCGCCACTCCTGCCGGGCCGCAAGTACCGCTGAATGAAATGGCAAGAGTTCGCCGCGCCAGCGGTCCGAATTCGATCAGCCGGGAAAACGTCAGCCGTAAGATCGTGGTGCAGGCAAACATCGCCGGACGGGATTTGGGCAGCGCTGTTGAGGAAGTGCGGGAGAAAGTCAGTGCCGGGGTGCGGCTGCCGGAAGGCTACTTTGTTTCATACGGCGGCCAGTTTGAAAGTGCCGAGGCGGCCAGCCGGATCATTCTGCTGCTGTCGCTGATATCGATCGGTGCAATTCTTGTCCTGCTGTTCATGGAATTCGGCACTTTCCGGGACGCGCTTCTGGTGATGGTAAATCTCCCTTTGGCTTTGATCGGGGGAGTCTTTGCCATCTCACTCACCAGTGGAATTGTCTCGGTTGCCGCGCTGGTGGGTTTTGTGACCTTGTTTGGCATTGCGGCGCGCAACGGCATTCTGATGATCGCTCACTTCCACGACTTGATTGACAAGGAAGGAATGGGAGCGAAGCCGGCCATCATTCGGGGCAGCATGGAACGGATGAATCCGATTCTGATGACCGCGCTCTGCGCAGGCTTGGCGCTCTTGCCCCTGGCCTTGGGCGGTGGTCAGCCCGGCAAGGAGATCCAAACGCCGATGGCCATTGTGATTCTCGGCGGACTTCTGACCTCAACAGCTCTGAATATGGTGGTGCTCCCGGCGTTGTACTGGAAATATGGCGCGAAGCGCAAGGCCGAGCCGTCGCTGCTGGAGCACGCAGCGGAGATGCAAGCCGGTGAACATGCTGCGTGATCCTATGACGAATAGAACGCCGGCTGCTCCATCGCGGCCGCTTCCACGACCGCGGCCGTCGTCAGATTAACGACCTCCTGAACCGTCGCCCGGTACTGAAGCAGGTGACAGGGCCGCCGTGTCCCCATCAAGATCGGTCCGATTGGCACGGCATCGCCCATGCACTGCAGCGCATGCATGGTCAAGTTCGCCGACTGCAGATCGGGGAAAATGAGCACATTCGCGTTCTTTTCCAATGACGAGAGCGGAAAATGCTCGCGCCGAAGTTCGGCGTTCCGGGCTGTGACTAGCTGCATTTCGCCGTCAATCACCAACTCCGGCGAGCGCTCTCTTGTGATCTCCACGGCGCGCGCCACTTTCCGCGCATGGGGATGCTTCACGCTGCCGAAATTGGAAAACGATAGGATCGCAACGCGTGGTGTCAAGCCCAGTGCCCGCGCGGCCGCCGATGTCTGGAGGGCAATTTCCGCCAGCTCTTCTGCCGTGGGATCAATGTTCACCGTGCAATCTGCCAGCAGCACGGTGTCTTTTGGCAGCAGCGCCAGATGATGACTGGCGATCCGACGACTCGCGGGATCCGCTCCGATGATTTCGAGAATCGTGCGCAGAGTCTCGACATAATGCGTGGACGAGCCCGCGATCATCATGTCCGCGTCTCCAGCGTGCACCATGAGCGCCGCAAAGTAATCCCGCTGCCGCATGCGGTCCGTCGCCAGGTCGCGCATGACCCCGTGCCGCCACCGCAACTGAAAATACTCGTCCGCGTACCGGTCAAAGCTCGGCGAACGGAAATTATCAATGATCGTAATGCCGCCCAAGTCGAGTCCGAGCCGGTTGGCCGCCGCGCGCACGTGATTCTCATTCCCTAATACAATCGGCGCAGCAATGCCCTCGTCAATGATGATGGCACAGGCCCGCAAAATCGTCTCGTTGGTTCCTTCGGAAAACACGACCCGCAGGGTCTTCTGTCGCGCACGCAGAATCAAGCTGCGCATGGTGTCGCGTCCGGTTCCGATCCGCACGATCAAGCTCTCTTGATGTGTGGAACTTTCGAGTGGCTTTCCGGCCACTCCTTCTTCGATTGCGCTTTGTGCCACGGCCGCGGACTCCCACACCAGGATGCGCGGATCAATCGGTTTCGGGAGAAGATAATCGGGGCCGAACGTGAAGCGCCGGTGGCCATACGCGCGCTCAACTTCCTCCACCACATCCTCTTTGGCCAGATTGGCCAGCGCCCGGGCTGCCGCCAGCAGCATTCCCTCCGTAATTCGCGTCGCCTGCACATCGAGTGCGCCGCGCAGGATGTACGGAAAGCTGAGGATGTCCAGCACCGCATTCGGATGCTGCCCCAGTCCGGTCGCGACAATGATATCCTGACGGCTGTCCATGGCAAGCTCGTACGCGATCTCCGGTTCGGGTGTCGCTAAAGCGAAAACCACCGGAAAGCGATTCATCGAGCGAATCATCTCCAGACTCAGCACCCCGGCCACCGAGGCTCCCACAAACACATCCGCCCCTTTCAGTCCGGCTGCAAGGTCGCGTCTCGAATCGTCACGCATGAACGGCCGCTGATATTCGTTCAGCTCCGTCCGTTCTGCAGAAAGCAATCCGTGGTCGTCGTAAACCAGGATATTCTCCGGCGGCGCACCCAGAGCTTTGAGCATGCGTAAGCATCCGATCCCCACCGTTCCTGCCCCGCACACCACCATGCGGATTTGATCCATGCGCTTTTCCACTAACTCGAGTGCGTTCAGCAGTGCCGCCGCCATGACCACGGCGGAACTGTACAGATTCTCGTGAAAAACCGGGATCTGCAGACGCTCGCAGAGTCGTTCATAAATGTACAGCCCCTCCGGCGCCCGGATGTCCTTCAGGTTAATCGCGCCGAATGTCGGTTCGAGCAATTGTACCGCCTCGATGAACGCGTCCGGCTTGCTGACGGACATCTCCAGATCAAACACGTCGATGTCCGCCAATTGCTTGAGCAGAACCGCTAACCCTTCCAGCATCGGCTTGGATGCGGCCGGCCCGATGTTGCCCAAACCGGGCACCGCCGTTCCGTCCGTGATTACTCCCACCAGATTCCCACGGTCAGTATATCGAAACGTGCTGTTCGCATCGCGCACAATCTCCTCACATGGATACGATGCGCCCGGCAAGTACGCCAGACGAATATCCCGGGGAGTCATGCAGACTTTGGTCGGGCGCACTTCGATTTTCCCCGGCCGGTCTGTCGTGTGGTAAGCGAGCGCTTCGGCGGGCTTGATCATGACAGGATCTCCTTTGCTGCGTGATGAAGTGGGGCCGTTTCGCCGGCAGTCAGCGGATGGCGCTCCAGCGTCTCGCGCACGATCGAAGCAAACGCCGCTACCGGACGAACCTGCAAAATCCAGAGTTTCGTTTCCTCAAAGGCAAACTCGACGTCGAGCGGGTAGCCGTACGCCGCCTCGAAACGGCTGATCAACGAGACCAGCTCCAGCAGTTCGACGTATTCGAGCGCCGGCCGCAACCGTTGATGATAGAGTGTTGTCGTCAACATTGTTCCCGCGCCCGAGCGTTCGTTAAAGACCACTTGCTCCTGCTTGTCGCTGATCACGTACTTAAACCGCATCGGCGATAAGCGCGTGCTCTCTTCTTTCATGACGGTGACTTGATCCGCCGCCACTCGCCCTGACACGACCCCCTCACCCATCCCGTAACCGACGTTGATGATCATCTCCCCCGGTTCGCCGCTGGCGATATTGGCAGTGAGCACCACGCCGGAGACCCGCGCGCGCACGATCCGCTGTATGATGACTCCGCCCCCGGGAGCGTCGCTGCCGATGCCCAACACGGCGCGATTGTGCAGCGCGCGCTCGGTCCACAGACTGCTCCACGTGCGCTTCAAATGTTCGAGCAGCGGATGTTCGCCTCGCACAAACAGAAAGGTCTCGAACTCTCCCGCTCGTGCGGCAATCTCCGCGTCTTCCTCTCTGCTGGAAGAGCGCAGCGCCACGTAAAGGTCACCCGCTCTTGCCGCGGCTGCTTGTTCGATCTGGCGGTAAGCCGCGACGATCTCTGCCGCAAGCGGGGCGGGAAGAGTAATCCCATCCCAGAGCGCTCGAATGGTCTGTGATTTGCGTGAGTTGGTCAGATCCGTTCGTGCCAATACGTGAGCGATGGTCTCCTGCAGCGTGAGCTCTGCCTGTGCTGCGGCTCCGCTGCCGGGAGCAAGCTGCGCCAGCGGAGTTGCCAGCAATCCCCGAAACGCCGTGTCCGTGACGACAAACCACGGCGGCACAACGTCCCTTCCGAACACCGCACCGACTTCCGCCAGATTCGCCGCCTTCCAGCCAATCAAGTGAGCCGTATCGAAACCGCATTCTTCCGCCATCAACACGGATCCTGAACTCATGCTCGCGCGATCGGAATAGTCCCTGTCCCAGGACGGAGTGACGTCCGCGCGGCGTTGACTGCCGTGTGCCTCAAGCAGTTGCTCGACCAGTTCCAGCTGCCGCCGCCGATGACGCTGACGAAAATCCGGCGCCACCGTCTGCGGTTCGCGCGCAAGCTGTCGGCTTGCATCATCATGCATCAGCTCGAGACGGCGTCTTGCCTTCGTGCCGATTTCGGACGGCAGCTCCGGATCGGGTCGCGCCACCGTGACGCCGCATGTCCCGAGTGCGGCGGCTGTTCCGGTCAGAAGAGCATGCAGCCGCAGCAGTTCAAGCCGCAGCGTGAGAATCTCGAACAGTGACGACGATAGCGGAATCCGGGCGATGGCCTTGGAGCTGGCACGGTCGAGTTGCTGCGCAAGTTCGTCCGTCAGCCAGGTGGCGTACGATCGTGCGTCAGCACCGACCGATGGATTGCGCAGCAGAATGGATATCCAGTCCGCATATTCGCTTTGACTGCTTGCGGAAACTGATGGGACTGCATCCAAGAGCAGTTCGTGCACGGCATAGCGCTCAATAACCGGATCGGTCAAGCGGGACAGAACTTTCTCGATCAAGTAACGGGCGCGCATCTTCTGACCCTGAAGTTTCAGTCGTTCCGCATCGTTGCAAGACGCGTCCATGCGGCTGACTACCGTGCCATATTGCCGCAGCTCCTCGTGCAATGAAACCACATCGCGATTGTGCCCCAGCACGTCCAGCGTGGCGCGCGTCGCATCCAGTACGACCAGATCGCCTTCACGCATCACGAATTCGCGTTGGCGCAGATGGCGCCGAACCGTCACCTGCAAGCCGTGCCGTTTGCTCACTTCCTCCGTGAATTCCTCCGCCATGAACAACAGACTCTGCGAGCCGTCCCGCTCTCGCTGCCAGCGGCCGGGAATGATCATCGCCGGCTTTGAAAACTGCAGCGCCATCAGTCCGGCATGGCTGAGCACGCCGCCGCCCGTCGTGACCACTCCGCCGCAATGATAAAGGTACGCATTGTCGTCCGGCCGCAGCACCTCTGCCAGCAGCACCGAGCCATCCAGATCTTCCGGCGTGCGGTTTTCCGTGCCGAAAAGAATCGGGCCGGTGACGCGTCCCGGCGCGGCCGACAAGCCGTGCAAGACTCGTTCACCCGCCAGCGGTGCGGGACGACGCCGGGGCATGCTTCTCCGAAGGTCTGCCAGCAACTCAGCCGCTTCCTGTCTGGCTTGTGAGATCGCCAACTCCGGACCGGTCACGAAGTAGCTGTTGCGGCGCAGTTCGGAAGACAATGCCTGAATATCAAAACTCCGGTTCGATGTCCAATCCTCAGTTTCCGAGTTGCGCCGCCGGCACAGCACTTCCTGCGGCGAATAAAACGCCATCCGCATTGTCCCTTTGGTGTCTCGCAGTACATACAGTCCGAAACGGCGCCCGCGCAGCGGCAGAAAAGCGCGCTCTACCTCATAACTTTGCAGAGCGCCTGTTGTACTGAACCGCAGCGTGCGTTCGAGCGGCATGATGACACGCGCCACGACGACAGCTTGAGTCATCGTGTCCAGTCCGGCCGCCACAATGTCTGCAAAATGATCCGCTTCGTGTTCACTTCTGAACAGGCTCTGCGGCAAACGATGAAACCCGTGCTCGTCCGCCGTCAATTCGCCCCGCTGTACGGCCAGGCGTAGCGGGCTAAACAATCTCTGTTCCAGGCGTACCTGTCCCATCGGCCGCCGGTTGTCCTCCAAATGCAGCGGCAGCGTCTGCAGTTCGAGCGCCTCCAACAAGCTTGACAGTCGTTCAAAAAATCCCGGCGGGGGTGATCCGCTGTACACATCCCGGTAGTCACCGTGTCCTGACCAGGCCACTTCGCGCGCTCCCGCCGCATCCCGAATGACGGTTTCCAAAACTCCCTTGCGATCAGCCGTCAACAACTTGTGAATCGGAAGTACTCCCCAGAGTGCGAACGACTCCGCCCACGCTTCCGCAACTTTCTGCCGGGCCTCCGGCGGTAAGTCAAGCGATCCAATAGTCCAGTCAATATCCATCAGGTAAGGAGCGAGCCGGAACAACGCTTCAACCCGCTCGCACAGCGTTCCCAGATCGGTGACGGACTCCTTGTCGCACCGTGCATGGATCCGGGTGCCGCTAAGCTGCACGTCAAAGCCAAGTTCGTGAAGTACGAGCTGCACGGCGTCCAATGCAATGTTCGGATGCACGCCGAGTTCGTAATTGCTCACGCCATAGTATTCAAGATCAACCATTCCGCCCCGCAGCGGCGGGGAATAATCGATCCGCAGGAAGGCGGGATGATTTCGATAAGACAGATAGTAATGCACTTCGTTGCCGTAGCAGAAGATGTCCACGTTGGGAAAACTCTCCTGTCCGTACAACATCTGGCGGCCGAACCCTTCCGCAACAACTGACGCTGCGTAAGGCATGGCCCCGCCCGCGGCCGCACCGTCCGCCTCGGGTTCAAAATCAGCATAACGAATCGCCGCGCCGCGCCGCATTTCGCCGTCCGCAGTGATCGTCAGCACATCCACCGTCCGGGAAAACTGTCGCCCCGTTTCGATCAATCCAAAGCTCAATTTCAAGCCCTGCTGATGGAGATATCGCTTGAGCCCGTGCACCGTGCGAACGGTGCCGATCGAACGCGGCTCTTCAAACATCTGCACCAGGCGCGTCAACTCCGGCGACAATTGCGGAAGATCAACATCCGCCGTCACCTCGGCCAGGATTTTCTGCTTGAGCGTCCCGTACACGTCACGCAGAATCCCGCATTCCGTGCTAGCTGCCGAGAACAAAGCGATGAAGTCCTCCACCACGCGATCCATCCGCTCAAGAATTTGGAAAACGCGCTCTCGCGTGAGCGGCTCCACGCGCAGAATCAAGTCCAGCAATTCCGCATGAATCAGGTTGTAGGCGCGGTAACGCTCCACCCGCTCGTTGCCGGCTGCCCCGGAGGCGCTGCCATCATCGATGCCGCCGTGAGCAATCACGAGAAACGATTCCGAAATGCTCTGTGCTTCGCCGCAGGCCTGGAACAACACCACTTCCTCGGGCCGCAGCATCAGCGGCAAGGAGCCCGCCACACTGACCCCAACGCAGCGCCGAACCTCGATTCCATAATTCAGCCGCGACCATCCGAGTTCCGTGATGACTTGCCGCAGCAACCCCGGCCCGCATGCGTGCTGCGACGCGCGCAGCTGATCCACGATCGCCGATCCGTCCTCAATCGCCCGCGCCAGGCGCAAAACATCCAAGTGCGAAGCGCGCGTGAAATCAAGATAGGCGGCGAGAAATTTGTGAGCGCGGCGTCCGAGCAGTCTTGCCGCGAGCGCGGCGGAAGGAAGCTGTCCGTTCCGGTCCAGCACGCGCGCGGCCAGTCGCCGCTCGTTGTCATGCTCCGCGTGCACATACAGATGCTGCGCCACAATCTCACGCTTGCTCGTCCCGGCAAACGGTCCGCATTCGAGCGCGTCAGCGATGAGGTCCAGCGCGGCGGATTGTTGATAGACTCCTTCCGCTTCGTCACATCGTTTCGCAAGAACTTCGAACAGGCGAGCGGTCTCCGTGACCTTTCTGTCTTTCATGCAATACATCAGTGCGTGCAAAGCCCGCGGCGCCAAACTGTCCTCGCGCGAACAAAGCATGTTCTCAAGCAGCGGCCACGGAGCGACGCTTTTCCCGACAAACTCCTCAACAAGCGAAAACAACGCCACGGCAATCGGTCCTGAGCGCACGCGCAAATAGGGAGCCAGACTCTCCAAAATGAATTCATCCGCCTCTGAAAGCGGATGATGAAGGTGATTGCGCAAGTCTGTGCAGAGCTCGCTGACCACGACAGGATTCCCCATCGTAATCTCAAATTGAGCCGCGATTCTGCGCCGAATGTTGTCCGGTTCAGCCGGGATGGCCGTGTCAAAATTGGCAGGCATGTTCTTCCTCCGTTTGCGGGAGGGCTTGACGTTTAACCGCTGTAACTATTTGTGTTACAAGTCAGCCGGGCGCTGAAGCCACGCCAAGTTCGTTAAAAAATACGCAAATCTCGGCAGGGAGTCAAATTGGGATCGAAAGTCGAGCCGACAAATATGCCGGCTCAACTCGTTACTCACGAAAAATCTGAACGCAGGCAACAGATTCGGCTCAAACTCCTCTGCTGGTTTGTGTCTCAACCATAACCGTGTCGGGTTCTGAGGCCACTGTCGGTGAAGCCGGCAAGAAAAACTCGAAGCGTGTGCCGCGATCATGGGCTGCGCGCACGCGAATCAAACCATGATGCGCTTCGATGATCGAGCGCACAAACGTCAATCCTAATCCGATCCCCTGTCCCTTCGGCTTGGTGGTGAAATACGGCTGAAAAATCTTGTCCATTGCCCCAGGGTCGATTCCGGGGCCGGTGTCTTCCACGAAACCGATCACGCCCGGCGGATCGAATGACCGCATGGTTCCCACGGCGAGCAGACCGTGACCATCGGATTCCATAGCATCCGCAGCGTTGATAATCAAGTTCATGAAGACCTGGCTGAGCTGCTGTGCGTCTCCCGTCAGCAGCGGCAAGTCCTCGCTCAGCTCTCGGCGAAGTTTGTAAGGAGCCGTGCTCTGCTCAGTGTCTGCCTCGCGGCTCGCGTCCTGAAACCGCTTGATTCGCCCGGCCGTCTCGGTCATCAATTGCAGCGCATCCTCAGCGGCGTCGTTCAGCGAAAATGCAGACTTCTGGAGCAGAATGGGCTGTGAAAGCCGGCTGAGATTCTGCACGATGCGCCGGATGCGGCCGCACATGTCCACGATAATCTGCAGCGGCTTCGCAACCGTCTCATGCGCGACCCGTTCCGGATTCTGCCGCAGTGCATGTTCGATCAATTGTGCCTGTCCCATCAGCGGCGACAGGGCGTTGCCGATTTCATGCGCAATGCTCCCGGCCAAGTCGATCACCACCATCCGGCGCTCGTGATCGAGAATTCGCCGATTCATTTCCATCGCCACCAGTGCCATTCCCGCGACCGGAGACAAAGCTCGGAGCAGCCGGTAATCGCGCTCACCGTAGGGAGCGCCCGACACCTTGTGTCCCAACAGCAGCCAACCCAGCGTCTCTACTCCGTGATTCAAAGGTACGGCCAGGCTGTACCCGAGATTCGACAATGGTTCCGAGTTACTCGCGATGTGCGGCATCGTCGAATCCGCTTTTGGCGGTAGCACGTCCGACCATGATACTTGAGCATGTTCACCGGGTTGATCGGCGGCTACGGCCCAGTCCGATGCGTCGCCCGGGAGCACGCTTGAGGTCCGAATCAGAAGTAAGCTGCGGTGGACTTTCACGATCGACGACAACTCGTCAGTTAGAATTCTCGCGAGATCGGATTCGGTGCGAATGCTGGATAGCTTGAGTTCCAGATCATGCACGACATTCGTCTCATCATACCAATCGCCGTAATAGACATGATCCACCGCCCATTCCACTCGCTCCAAGAGGGTCCGAAAGGCCAGGACCAACAGCAGCGCGCCGCCAATGCCCAACATCAACAGCGTGAACCATGAATTCGCGCGCGCGACTTCTGCGCCCAGCAGCGCCAGACTTCCCCCCAGATAGATGATGATTCCGGCGCTCACGAGATGAACGATCGTACGCGACAACGTCCATTCAACGTGCAGCATCCGGAACGAAGCCACGGCCATGCCCCATCCGACCGGCGTAATCAACAGCATCGCCATGGCGATTCCCACCGAGACCGGCGAGGACGCCCCGAACAACGACGACAGCTTGACAAAAAACACATACGGCGTTGCGCCAAGCACCAGACAGAGCAGGAGCCAGCGATACTGTCGGTACTCCCACGCCGGTTTCGCGCGCCACGCGGCGGCCAGCAGCTTTCCGAACGTGACGAGCATTGCCGCAATCAGGCTGATGCCATAGACGTAGCGATTGGCAATATCAAAGGCGTATAACCACAAGGGCGACGACGCAACAGCCGCGCCGACTCCGCTGACGACACTCAAGAGGCACGCCAGTGAAGACATTCCGTACAGTGCGACTCGAATCCACCGTTGGCCGGAAGTTGATCGCGGAGACGTGAACCGAAACACGAAATCCAGCAACACGGCCGGAATGAAACTTCGAATGCCGACATACGCCGCCAGGTAGATGATGCGGCCCGTTTCCGAGGGCATGGAATTAGGAAAACCGCTCAACATTGCCGAGACGCCGATCACGGACGTGACGCGCATGAACGCCGACACCGTCGCATCGCCCCGACTCCGCCACCAAACGAGCAGCCCCAGCAGCAGAAACGCCAGCGCCGTAATTCGATCCGGTATCAAATGCAGCAGCGGCACGCGCTGATCGGCCGTTCCCGCCATGGCGAAAACGGAATCGTTCCGCGCCAGCGTCACGTCCATGCGATCCCCGCGCTGCACCCACTGCGTCAGCCACAGCGCCTCGGCCAGACGCTCAGGAGTCCGGCCATTGATCGTGCGCAGGATATCGCCCGATCGCATACCCCGCTGCTCCGCTGTTCCGCCGGAAGTCACGTGACTGATTACAATCTGCCTCCCGGTGCGGCCAACCTCGAACGGCATCAATCGGCACTGCCACAGACTCACCGTGCTGACGACGGTCACGGTCAGCATGCCAATGATCAACAAGCTGCGCCAGAATGTCAATCGAGGGATGCTCATGATCGTCCCTGATATTCACCCAGCAGGCGATTGAGATGCGTGCGCTCGATCCCGAGCGACTTCGCCGCTTCCGTCTGATTGCCTCCGCACATCGTCACGACGCGGAGGATGTGCCGGCGCTTGAACACGTCCAAGGCGGTGCGCAGGTCGCGCACGTCGCCCGCGGATTCGTCGCTGATGCTGTTTGGAAACGAGAGCCAGAGCGACTGCGGGATTTTGGTGCTGTCGGCCAGCAGCGCCACCCGCTCCACGTGATGAATCAGCTCGCGCACATTGCCCGGCCACGGATAGTGCTGCAATTGAGTCAATACGTCCGCATCCGGCCGTTCGAAATTTCGTCCGCGCTCCCGGCGCAATCGCGTCAGCGTCCAGTCCACGTAAACGCCGATATCCTCCGGGCGTTCACGCAGCGGCGGAAGCTTCAAACGAAAGGTGTTCAGGCGGAAAAACATGTCCCGGCGAAACCTCCCGGCGGTGACTTCCTTATCCAGATCGCGGTTCGTCGCCGCCAGAACGCGGCCCTCAAATCTCAACGTCTGCACTCCCCCCACGCGTTCAAACGTGCGGTCTTCCACGGCGGTCAAGAGCTTCGCCTGACACGCCGGCGGCAACTCTCCGATTTCATCGAGGAATAACGTGCCTCGTCCCACGAGTTCCAGCTTGCCCGGCTTGCGCGCAATTGCTCCGGTAAAGGCCCCCTTCTCGTGGCCGAATAGTTCCGATTCAAAGAGCGTCTCTGTGATGGCCGCGCAATTCACGCTGACGAACGGTTCCGGCGCGCGCTCCGATTGTGCGTGAATCCAGCGCGCCAGCACTTGTTTGCCCGTGCCCGTCTCCCCTTCTAGCAAGATCGGCTGTTCGCCCCGCGCGACTTTCGCGGATTCACTCAACAACGCGGTAACCGCAGCGCTGCTCCCCAGAAAGTTCGGAGTGTCGGCTTGTGTTAATTTGCGGAGCCGGTTGTTCTCTTGGCGAACGGCCGTCTGCCGCAGGGTGCGCTGTACGACGGCTTCCAGAATTGTCATGTCCACCGGCTTCACCAGAAAATCCATCGCGCCGAGCTTCATTGCTTCGACCGCCTGCGCAATGGTACCCGTGCCGGAGATCATGATCGTCGGAGTTCCGCCATCGTCGCGCGAGTTCCCCGCTTTCTGCCATTTGCGCAGCAGCTCCAATCCGGTCGTATCGGGAAGCGCCAAATCCAGAAGCGCCAGATCATAGTCCTTGGACTGCCACAGTCGATCCGCAGACTGGCCATTCGGTGCCGTGTCCACATGGAATCCAAATGCCGCCAACTGCTGCGACAATGTCTGCGTGATTAAAGGATCGTCATCAACGACAAGTGCGTCCATCTTGAATTCCTCGACTGCCTGATTGGAGCGGCTTTGCCAGCGAATATAACACATTTTGCAGGGGTTCGCAACCTGTCGCTCCGCTCATTTGACGAGCTCCATTTTGGATACTTGTGTCTATTGAGATCGCCAAAATTACCATTCCTGAAGTGTGATCTGGAACGCACAGGACGTCTCACGAATCATACACCCGGCGCCCGCTCGCGCTTTGCATCCCCTTGACATTCAGAAGGTTATGGGCAGGCATGGCACTTGTGTTAGGGTGACTCAAGAGCCACAACCTAATATACAGCGGATCATCGGAGCACGGCCATGTCACTTTTCAGCAAATGCCAGGATTTCTCAGGAATGATCGACTCCCTCAAAGCTCATGATCAATTCTTCTATCTGCGGGAATTCGATCCCTGTAACACGCCATGGGTGAATCGCGGCGGAAAGAAGATGATCATGCTTGGGTCAAACAACTACCTGGGATTAGCCACGCATCCCAAGGTTGTCGAAGCCGCCATCAAGGCGATTCGTGATCACGGTACCGGCGCGTGCAGCTCGCGCGTGCTGACCGGAACGACCAGTCTGCACACGCGGCTCGAAGAGCGACTCGCCGAATTCAAAGGCACCGAATCCGCCGTCGTTTTCAGTACCGGCTTCATGACCATGATGGGAACCATCGGTGCGCTCACGGGCGAAGGCGACACGGTGATCAGCGATGAACTGAATCATGCCAGTATTGTTGATGGCTGCCGCTTGTCGAACGCGCAAGTAAAAATTTTTAAGCATAGCAACATGGCCAGCCTCGAAGACGTATTGGCAAGCTGCAACGGCTCGGGCGGCAAGCTTGTGGTCACGGACGGCGTGTTCAGCATGAGAGGAATTGTGGCCAACATGCCCGAGATCAAGCGGCTTGCCGACCGGTACGGTGCAAGCCTCATGATTGACGACGCGCACGGCACCGGAGTGCTTGGCTCAACCGGGCGCGGAACGCTGGAGCATTTCGGTCTGGAGGGCAAGATCGATCTCGTCTGCGGCACGTTCAGCAAATCCCTCGGTACCGTCGGCGGCTTTACCTGCGCATCGCGCGACGTCGTGAATTACCTGCGACTGAATGCGCGGCCCTTCATCTTCACCGCCAGCCCGCCGCCCTCTGTCATGGCCACGGTTCTGGCGTGTCTTGACGTGATTGAACAGGAGCCGGAACTCCTGCAGAAGTTGCGCACGAATTCCACCCGCATGAAACATGGATTGAAAGAGCTCGGCTTCAACATTGAAGATACAATCACGCCCATCATTCCCGTGCGAATTGGAAATGACATCAGAACATTCGAAATGGCCGGACGTCTGGAGGCAGAAGGCGTCATCGTCAATCCCATCGTTCCTCCCGCCGTTCCCCAAGAACACTCGCTCATCCGCGTGAGCGTCATGGCCAGTCTGACCGAAACTGACATCCAATTTGCGCTGGACAAATTCGCCCGAGTCGGAAAAAGTGTGAGGATTCTGCCTCAATGATTCCATCCAACTCAATAACTGAGCTGCCCGTCAGAGTCTACCGGGCACAATTCTGGGCTGCGTATTGGATGACCATGCGCCCCTACTTGCTGTTTGTTTCGGGCGCCGCCGGTCTGGTGGGTCTGTCCTTCGTTCAGCAATCATCTTTGACGAACCTGGCGCTGGCATTCGTTCCGCTGTTTTTCTCTTACGGATTTGGACAAGCGCTCACCGACTGCTTTCAGACCGACACGGATTCGCTTTCTTCACCTTACCGGCCGCTGGTAAGAGGGATTGTGTCCAAGCGGCAGGTCGCCGTGGTCAGCCTGCTGGGTTTGCTGCTCTGCGTTCTGATTCTCATGAAACTGAATCTGGCAATGCTGATCCCCGGCCTGTTCGCCGTGCTCGGCCTGCTCACCTACACGTTTCTGAAGCGCACGTGGTGGGGAGGCCCGCCTTGGAACTCCTGGATTGTAGCGCTGCTTCCGATTATGGGACGCCTTTCTGAACCAAACAGTAGTATCTCGTCGCTATTCAACTTTCAAGATACCTTGACGATTCCCTTTGTCTTCGCCGTGGCAGCGGTGTTCTTTGGCTATGCCAACTTCGTCATCATGGGCTATTTCAAAGATATTTCTGCAGACAGAAGCACGGGTTATAGAACATTCCCCGTTGTGTTCGGTTGGACTCCGGCAGCCATTTACAGTGATGTCACCGCTTTTGGTGCTGCGCTTTCCGTCGCGGTCTTCATGGTAGTGCAGAAGGTTTTGCCGATCAGCGGAATCGTCGTCTTTGCCCTTGCGCTTGCAATCAACATCTACGCCCAGCTCAAGATCCACCTGACGCGAGACGAAGCAAAGTCACACCGTCCGATCGCCAATGTCGTTCGTGCCTTTGTGCTGTATTGTCTTGCCATTGTGGTCGTCTGCAAACCTCACTGGCTGGCAATGCTGTTCATCTATTATGCACTGTTCGAGTTCACGCTCTGGAAGCGCCCCGAGCGCTCTCAAATCTGAGGACCGCTGACGTGGTCATCTTTCTGAATCCATATTGCTGTTACGGTCAGGGCCTCGCCCGCTGGAAGCTGATCGAGAGCGAACTGGCGCCGGACGTCGGGGCATTTGATCTCGAAATCATGTCCTCGGCGGAAGAACTCCCATCCCGCGTCTCGACGCGGATGCGATCTGGCGAAACCATGTTCATCGCGGCGGGCGGCGATGGCACCGTGAATCTGCTGCTCAATGCCATCATGCTGGCCAACGAAGACAGGAGCCGCGTTTGCTTAGGCGCCATCGGCCTGGGCTCAAGCAACGATTTTCATAAGCCGTTCGAAGCGCGCGCGTACATAGGTCGAGTCCCGGTGAGAATCAAGACTGAAGACGCTCCAAGCTGTGACGTGATCCGTGTTGACTACCGCGACGACCAAAACCGCCCCAAAACCCGCTATTGTTTAAACAACGCCAGCATCGGTGTCACCGCTGAAGCAAATGAGTTATTCAACCATCAGCCCGGGTTTGTCAAGAGCATACGAAAGTGGTCCGTGAATGCCGCCATTGTAGCCACGGCACTGAAAACCGTGCTCGACTATCGCAATATTGCCTGCCGCTTGTCGGCGGATCGCCGCACATGCGAGGATGTCGTGGTGACAAACCTCGGCATTGTCAAGAATCCGCACTTTGCGGGCTCGCTGAGCTACGAGCGGCTGGTGCTGCCGGATGACGGACTTCTGGGAGTCCACCTCTGTGAACGCATGTCTCGCATGCAGGCGATCATGACGCTCCTGCGCCTGTCCCGCGGCAAGTTCCAAGGGCGGCCGAATACGCGAACCTGGAGAGCCACACAGTTGTCAATCGAGAGCGAGCACGCATTCGCGGTCGAATTGGACGGCGAAACGGTTCGAACCCGAACGGCCGAGTTCAGCGTCGTTCACAAGGCCCTGAGGTGTTGCCAATGAACACGTTGCAAAAAATCATCGAGAACACCGCAATTGATTTCTGGGCTCAGCATTTCAGCCGGTCACCCCGGCAACTGAATCGCCTGCATCAGTCCGACGCAGAGCTGATTCAATTTCCGTTCAATTCCGAATCGAATCTCGCAGCGACCATCGACACCGTCGCCGAAGAGATTGCCTTGGGCATCTATCGCGATCCGTACACAATGGGGTGGATCACGGTCATGGCCTCGCTGAGCGACTTGGCTGCCGTGGGCGCCGATCCGCTCGGAATGCTGATTGCCGTTTCGATTCAACCGGACCGTGATAATCAGTTCGTGGACGGCATTGCCCGCGGCATGGAGGATGCTTGCCGGAGTCAAGGCGTGTTCATTCTCGGCGGCGATACGAATGAGGCATCGGCATTGTCGCTCACCGGCTGTGCGCTTGGCCTTGTCCCGCGCCAAAAGAATTTGTCGAGAAAAGGTTGCCGGCCCGGTGACAGCGTCTTCATCACCGGACCCGCAGGCAGCGGCAACGCGCTTGGATTGGTGCGCTTGGCAGGTTATCCGGAGTCGTTCTTCCCGGAAGAGAATTACCGCCCGGTCGCCGCGCTCAAGCAGGGACGAATCATCCGCAGTTTCGCCTCCTGCTGCATGGACACCAGCGACGGCGTGCTGACCACGCTCGATCAACTAATGCGCATCAATAACCTGGGCTTCGAGCTTGACGCCAATTGGAGTCGCCTGCTGGCGCCGGAGGTTCTCGAACTCTGCACGAAGACCGGAACCCCCGAATGGATGATGGCGGCCGGCCCTCACGGCGAGTTTGAGCTGCTGTTCACGGTTTCTCCGAATCGCGTCAACGCTCTGCAAGCGGAATTCGAAGCGCAGCGCTTTCCGCTGATTCAACTCGGAACGGTCCGTGAAGAACGCACACTTTCCCTTGCCCTGCAAACCGGCCGCACCGTTTCAGTGGACATGACACAGCTTCGCAATCTCTATCAATCCGTCAACGGCGACTTGAACGAATATTTGACTGAGTTCCGCTCAATCGGAAAACAATGGGGAGTCGAGTGAGATGGCTGAAACTCTCTATGCAAACCTGAAACGGGCGGCTGAAGCATACCCCGAACGGATCGCCTTGCTGCACAAAGTGAAAGGCGAGTACGTCGGCATTTTGTATCGTGAGCTCATCGGCGAGATTGATTCGGTCGCGGCAAGCCTGCAATCGCTCGGTCTGCGCAAAGGCGATTCCATCGGCCTCTTCGCCGGCAATCGGCCGGAATGGGCTATCGCTGATTTTGCGGCCATGAAATTGGGATGCGTCGTCGTGCCGATCCATCCTGCGTCTCCGGCCGCCTTCGTCAGCTACGCAGCCATTGATGCCAGAATCAAAGTTCTGTTCGTCGAAAACGAACTGCTATTGAAAAGTGTTCCAGTCTTGCCGCACCACCTTTCGCCGATCAAGCTCATTGTCCTGCTGGACGGTACGGTTCCGCGGGGAGTAAGCAGCGTCCTCGCTTTCCCTGAACTTAGAACGACTCGGCCGACGCGCGACGACGTTCATGAGAACATTGCGAGCACAGATCTTGCCACCATCGTCTATACGTCAGGGACGACCGGGGAACCCAAAGGCGTCATGCTCTCGCACGGGAATATCGTTTCGAATGCCTTGGCGGTTCGGGACAGATTCAACGTTTGCTGCGACGATCTCACGCTTTCCTATTTGCCCCTCTCTCACATGTTTGAAAGAACCTGCGGCTATTACACATTTCTCTTCGCGGGCGCAGCCATTGCCTACGCGGAAAGTCCGGCTACGGTCGCAAATGATGTCAAAGCGGTTCGTCCCACTATCGTATTAGCGGTTCCCAGCGTAATCGAAAAAGCGTATCGCCGCGTGCTCGGTGAAGTTCGCGGCGGCTCCCGCTTCAGAAGAATACTGGTCACGGTTGCAGTCAAAGTCTTGAACGCTTACGCTAACCGCCGCTATCAGGGCCGACGATTGCCGGTTTGGCTCCGCACGGCTTATTCGCTCTCCAATCGCTATGTGGCGTTCCAGTTCCGGCAATTGGCCGGTGGGCGACTGCGCGTTATTGCTTCCGGTGGCGCGCCGCTCGACCGCAAAATCGCCAAAATGTATCACATCCTCGGATTCAATATCGTCGAAGGGTACGGCCTCACCGAGACCTCCCCGCTTGTGGCGTGTCACACGCTGTCTGAGCAAACGCTGGGAACCGTCGGCAAACCACTCATTGGTGCTGAAGTGAAGATTGGCATGCACGACGAGATCCTCGTTCGCGGCTCCAACGTCATGCAGGGATACCTCAACCGGCCCGAAGATACCGCAGCCGTCATCGATGCCGACGGCTGGTTTCACACCGGCGATCAAGGCAGATTCGATCCGCACGGCAATCTGGTCATTACCGGAAGAATCAAAGATATCATCGTCTTGTCGAACGGTGAAAAGCTACCCTCGGCAGCCATTGAAGCGATGCTGGTCCGGTCTCCGTACATTTCGCAGGTCGCGCTGTTTGGCGAACGCAAAAAATCCGTCACCGCGCTGATCGTCCCCGATCAACCGCAAGTCGAGCGGTTCGCGCGAAGCAAAAAGACCATCAGGACGAACTACGCCGAACTCTTGCAAACACGCGTGGTGCGCGACCTGATCACCCGTGAAATCGAACGGTCAACCCCGGATCTGCGACCGCACGAACGCATCCGCGCGTTTGCCTTGCTGCCGGACCCGTTCAGTGTCGAGAATGGCCTCCTGACGCACTCCCTGAAACTGAGAAGAGGCGTGATCGAAGAACGGCACCGCAATCTGATCGAAAGTCTGTATCGGCCGGCTGATCCGGTCAGCCGATCAACCATATTGGATCCAACTCATGCGGCTTGAGCACAGCATAGTATTGATAACGGGTGCGTCCTCCGGCATCGGACGGGCGCTCGCCTTTGAGCTCGCCAAGCGAAATGCGACCCTCGTGCTCGCATCGCGCCGGGAAAAACACCTGAATGAGGTCGCGCGTGAACTCACTGCAATTTATCCGCAGCTTCCTACTCCGTTAGTCATAGGCTGCGACGTGAGTAGCCGCGAAAGCGTTCACGCGATGACGGAGAGCTGCATTCGCGAACTCGGCCGCATTGACGCGCTGATCAACTGTGCGGGCATCAGCATCTATGGGGACTCGGCGGAAACGCCGGTTGATGACATTCACTCCGTGCTGGAGGTCAACTTCTTCGGCGCGCTGCATAGCATCATCGAACTCCTCCCGCACATGAAACGAAACGGTCGCGGTCTGATCGTCAACGTCGCCTCCTTGGCCGCCATTCATGGTGTTCCCTATTTGGGGGCCTATGGGGCCAGCAAAGCCGCCTTAGTTGCTTTCAGCCAGAGTCTGCGCGCTGAACTGGCGGGCAGCGGCATCAGCGTGCTGAACGTGTACCCGGATTACACGCAAACGGCATTGTTTGAACATGAAAAACGGAGCGGCGGCGCCCGCCGGCCGTATCGTGGCTATGTGTCCTCAGCCGCGGTGGCGAAAGCGATCGCTCGCGCCATCATCAAAGACCGTCGGGAGGTGATCCTCTCGCCGCGGGGCAAGGTCTTGTCCATTTTGCAGGGTGTGTGGCCGTCATTCGTGGAAAAGAAAATGCGGTTCATCGCTGACCGTCTTCGGGAAAGGAAGGAATACTCCCATGCGTAAACCAAAATTGCAGATTATCGTGCTGTTTCAAAACCTGGGCGACGACCACACCTACTACGCGCATTCCCCCGCGCCGCCCTTGTCCGGAGCGCTGGTGGCGGCGCTCACGCCGCCCATCGTTGACGTGGAACTGCTGCACGAAATGGTGCGCCCGATCAACTACGAAACGGACGCCGACTTCATCGCCCTGAGCTTCATGGATTTCTGTGCCCCCCATGCCTATCAGGTCGCCGAGCGTTTTCACCGCAAGGGTAAGATCATCGTGGCCGGCGGCCGATTCCCCACCACGTTTCCACAGGAAGCCGCGCCGCACTTCGATGCGATTGTTGTCGGTGAAGCGGAATCGGTCTGGCCGCAGGTTGTGGAAGATATGGTGAACGGAAATCTGAAGCAGGTGTATGAAGCGCAGCGCGGACTGCCGCTTGAGAACATCCCGCCGCCGCGTTATGATCTCATCGAATCGCAATTCCCCATCGCCGTGATCACGGAAGCGACCCGCGGCTGTCCTTACACGTGCAGTTTCTGTCAGCTCAACATCCGCCCGGTTCCCTACCGCTGTCGCCCGATTGAGGACGTGATCAACGATCTGAAAGCCGTCTCGAAACTCCCCTATCACAAACGCAAGATGGCCATGATCCTGGACAACAATCTCGGCGGCAATCGCCAGTATGCGAAGGCGCTGCTGAAAGAAATCGCCAAGCTGAAACTCTGGGGAATCGGCTTTCAGTTCAGCTTCGATTGCCTGCAGGATGATGAGTTCGTCGAATTACTGGCCAAAGCGAATTGCATCATGGCGTTTATCGGGCTGGAATCGCTGAATGAGCCCAGCCTCAAGTCCGTGCACAAGAAACAGAATCGCGTCGAAGAATACAAAGAGCTGTTCGCCAAATTGAAGCGGCTCGGCATCCTCACGTTTACCGGCATGATGCTCGCGCTCGACGAAGACACGCTCGAATATTATCAGTCCATGCCCGCGAAATTGGAAGACATCGACCCGAGTGCGATTCTGCTGTCCATTTCCATTCCGATTCCGGGAACACCCTTCCACAAATTAGTTGAAGCGGAAGGCCGAATCGTTGACCGCGATCTCGCGCATTATGAAGGCGATCACTTGGTGTTTACGCCCAAGAGTGTCACGCCGCCGCAAGTGTTTGCTGCGTACCGCGCGATCAATGAGTCGTTCTATTCGTGGCGCAATATCGTGCGCCGCTGGTGGCGATTCCTGACCGGCTATACCGGCGAGAAAAATCTGCTGCGCCGGCTCTTTCGCTCCGTGCTGCTCTCGTATGTGCTGCTGAGGCTGTCCGTTTTCCAAAAGGAACACGCGCAGCGAAAAGTGTATCCGTTCTTCGCCTGATGGCTGGCGGACCCGGCGAGGATACTCGGGCGCAGCAGCGCCCCGCGCTGATGCGCCGGGTCCGCGGCTAACCAACGATCACCTGACTCCCGGCTCCAATTCCGTGCATGAGAGGCAAATCTGCGGAATTCTCGCCGGGTTTTCGGCGTTTCTGGACGTCGAAAATGTTAAATGACACAGCATTCCACCACGCCGAGTCGTTCTCCGGTCTTGGTTTATAGCGGCTTGCATCAGAAGACGTACCTACGCCTCCGGAATTAGGTCTGATCATCTCCGAATAAGACCTTGCGTTGAATCGCCTTGCTTCTTCCCGTCAGCCCACATATATTGATTACTTGAGCTTCCGAACCAACGAATACTGCTGACACTCTGCTGCGGCAGAATGCAACAGATCCGCTGATCATTTAACGATTTTGATGGAAAGGGCTGAGTCATGTCTAATCTTCGCACGGTTTTCACGCTCTCTTTACTTCTCTTTGTGTTCCTCGGTACGACCCTCGCGTTGCCGTTGAACGAAGGCTTTGATGTTCCGCTGTTCCCGCCGCCGGGATGGCAGACTTTTGAAAACGGAGACGGTCTGTACACATGGGTGCACACGGTCGAGGGAATTTACAGTCACAACGTGGATGGCGCTGCGATTAGCTGTCCCGAAAATGTCACGCCCGGATTGCGCTCCGTGCGCTGGCTGGTGACGCCGCGCTTGAGCGTGGCGGCAGCCGAAAACCTCGCGTTTTGGGGACGCCCTGATCAGTCCACTGCCGTCGGTGACTCGCTGTATGTGCTCGTGAGTACAACCGACTCCTTGCCCGGCAGTTTCACCACCGTTCTGGCAGAATATCCGATTTCGGGTACCGGCGGTTTCGGCACCTCATGGACGCAGAAAACCGTCAGCCTGGCGGCCTACGAAGGACAGCAGATTTTCGTCGCCTTCGTGCACGCCGATGAAGGTGTCGGCGGACGCCAGTTTGCGTTTGACGAAGTCACCGGCTCGGAAGTGCTTGCGCCGCCTTACGCCGCGACGGCTCCGACCCCGGCGGACTTGACTCATGAAGTCGCCGCGAGTCCCAATCTTGCCTGGACAAACGATGCCGTTACCACGGCGATTGATCTCTACTTCGCGCAGACCTATGACTCGGTTGCCAACTCGATGGCTGCCGCCAAGGTCATTGACAACCAGAACGTGAGTACGTACGATCCCACCGGGCTGGTCACAGCGCAGAACTACTATTGGAAGGTCGTTTCTCGTAATGCTTACGGCGAAACGCACGGCCACATCTGGATGTTTGCTGTGACCGGTACAACTCCGCTCAGCGGCACGTACGATATCGGCGGCGCGAATCCCGAGTTTCCTAATTTCACCGTGGCGGTGGGCGCGCTCTACGGCCGCGGGGTCTCCGGTCCCGTGACGTTCAACGTCTGGGACGGCGATTATGACGAGCAGGTACGCTTGATCGGCGCGATCACCAATCCCAACAACGATTCCGTTAAATTCGTGGATGCTTCCGGCACCGCTCGGCTCCGTTACACAAACGGCCTGGCTTCCGGTGATGGCATCCTTCAGATGCAGGGCATCACCAACTTCATCTTTGACGGCATTGATGTGATGTGCGCCGGCCCGGATGGCGATGGCACGTACAAGTGCCTCAACATCAAGAGCGGCTCCAGCGACAATATTTTCCGCAACGCCGTGTGGACCGGCGGCGGCTTCTCAGTGACGTCGGTTCAGTACGGCGTTTACCTCAACGGTTCGCCCGCCTGCAACAACAACCTGTTCGACAATCTCGATTTCTTCCATCATGCGATCGGATTTAACACGGCCGGCAGCGCCGTCAATCAGCACACGGGCAACGTCGTTCAGAACTGCTCGTTTGACGACGTTGAGCAGGCCCTCAATATCAGCTACACGCCCGATCTGCATTTCCGCTATAACGACGTCAGAGTCAACGCCCCCGACCTGTCCAGCGGCACGATGGTCAATGCCGGCGATCTGGCGACCGGCACTAGCGTGTACATCTATGGCAACGAGTTCCACGATTTCGTGTCCGCAGGTTCGCCGGTCGCCATTGATGCAAACGCGGGCGCCGGATCAATCATCAACCTCTACAACAACTTCTTCTACGATCTCAACTGGACCGGCACCGGCACGACCTCGTTCGCCGGTGTTGATCATTCTGCCGGCACCGTCAATTGCTCGTTCAACAGCTTCCGCTTTGATGATGTTGACGCGTCCGGGACCGGCGGTATTCGCGGCTATCTAATCTCATCCAGCACCGCGACCGTCATCGCGAATATCCGGAACAACATCTTCTACTTCGCCGAGGCCGCGCTCCCGGTCAGCGCGATCTATGGCACCACGGCCGAGACCTACGAACCGGATCTGCTCAACTACAACGCCTACTACAATAATGGCGGCGCAGCCTTCCTGGTCTTCAACGTCGGAGCCGACGAATATGCCACGGTTGAACTGCTCGCCGCCGGCGAGGGACTCGAAACCAACGGTGTTGAAGGCGATCCCGGTTTCACCTCGGCTGCCGATCTGCATATCCTGGAGACGGTCGGCATGGTCAGCAACGGCGGCATTCCGGTTGACGGAATTGCTGATGACTTTGATGGCGACGGGCGCTCGGTCACGCCGGATATCGGCGCTGATGAATACGTATTCCTGGCTCCCCCCGATGACTATGCTGTCACTGACATTGTCAACTCTCCGGCGCTGCTGCCGGAACTGACCCTTGTTAACACCATGGCGCGCGTCGTGAACATCGGCGCCGATGCGCAGACGGACGTCCCTGTGCGCCTGTTCTATAACGGGATCCAGTACGCGGAAGTCTTCGTCAGTCTCGCCTCCGATGCCGTCGACACCGTAGACATCTCGTGGACGACGCCCGCCGCTCAGGGTCCGTTCACGCTCGAAGTGCAGTCGTTCCTGGACGGCGATGTGAACCCTGATAACGACAGCGCGACCGTCGCGCTGCAGATTGTCGGCCAGCCCATGCATGGCAGCTACGATCTCGGCGGCGGCGCGGTGGACTACGCCGATTTCACGGCCGCCGCCACCGACCTTGGCCTGCGCGGCGTGGATGCCGCCGTGACCTTTAATGTCTTCGCCAACACGTACAATGAGAATGTCATCATCCCCGTGATCAGCGGCGTCTCGGCGGTCAACACGGTCACCTTTGTCCAAGCGGATGTGGCGCGCACGCCGCCGGAAATTGTGTCTGCTACCAGCCCGGCCGTGCGGCTCAATGGCGCTGACTATGTCACGTTCGATGACATTGATATCGCGGTGACCGTTACCGGCCGCGCCATTGAAATCACCGGCGACGCGGACTACAACGTGTTCCGCAACGCCACTGTCACCGGCGCTTCCGTCAGCGGCACGTCGAACTACGGCGTCTATGTCCTCGGCGGCGGCAACGATCACAACACGTTTGAGAACCTGACCATCAGCGGCGGCTATTGGGCCGTCCGGGCTTCCGGCGCTTCAGGCACGTCAGACGTCGGCAATGAAATCCTGAACTGCACCATGCTCGAAGGCAAGTACGGCGTGCAGTCCGAATACCAGACTGGCCTCCGCATTCACGACTGCGATATTCAGCCCGGCTGGGCCAGCGCGGCTACCGAAATCTGGGGCGTCAACGTCGGCGCGCACAATGCCGGAGACACCACGTTTGTATACAACAACGCGATTCATAACCTCCGGGTGGCGAGCGGTTCCACGGCCCACGCCAATGGCATGGCGACCACCGCGGCCAGCGCCCGCCTGCGCGCCTACAACAACGTCATCTACGACTTTCAGGTCACCGGCGGCACCAGCGGTGTCAACGCCCTGCGCGTGGCCTCGGGAGATGCGGAATATTACTACAACAGCGTCCGCCTCAATGACGTTGCCACCACCGGCGGTACGTCCGTCGGCATCAACGGCTATTATGGCACGACCGGAAACGGCGTCGTCATGAACAATATCTTCATGATCGAAGAAGCCGATGCCGCGTGCCGCGCCATCTTCCGCTCCAGCGGGACTCTGGTCAGCGATTACAATGCCGTGTACGGAACCGGTGCGGCTTACAGCATGGGTCGCGACGGCACGACGAGCTACGCCACGCTCCTCGATTGGCAGAACGCCACGGATGACGACGACAACTCGGTCGAAGGCGATCCCGGTTTCGTCGCCGTCAATGACTTGCACATTCAGCTCACGTTCGATCTGGTTGACGGCGCCGCCACGCCGCTGGCTGACATCACGACCGACTACGACGGCGATCCCCGCTCCGTTACGCCCGACATCGGCGCCGACGAGTACGCTCCGGTGGCCTTTGCCCATGACTATGGTGTCATCAGCCTGGTCGGCGTGCAGACGTCCTACGTGAGCAGTCTGCCCTACGTGATTCAGGCCGATGTGCAGAACTACGGCAGCAGCAACGAAATCGACGTTCCCGTCGTTCTGTTCTTCGACGGCGTGCCGCAGGATACCACGCTGCTGTCACTCAACGCCGGCGCGCGGGACACGATTGACCTGAACTGGACGGCTCCCGTCACCAACTTCCTCATCGGCGATCTCGAGGCGCAGGCGTTTCTGCCTACCGATGAATATCCGGATAACGACAGCGCCCTCGCCGAAGTGACAGTCGTCGGTCCGCCCATGTCCGGCATTTATGACGTCGGCGGCGGTGCCAATGACTTTGCCAATTTTACCGAAGCGGTGACCGCGCTTAACCTCCGCGGCATCGACGGCGAGGTCATCTTCGACGTGTTCGAAGGCACGTACACCGAGAGCATTGTGATCGGCCCGATTGATGGCGTCAGCTTCACCGATCAGGTCATCTTCCGCGCCCACCAGGATCCGCTGGACGACGTCGTGATTCTTACTCATGGCGATGCCGCGCGCGTCCTGTATTTCGACAACGCCAGCTTCGTCACCTTTGACGGCATTGCGGTGACGGCCACGAATGCCACCAACGCCGCCATCGAGCTGGACAACAACTCCGATTTCATCACCCTCAAAAACCTCGCCGTCACGGGCCGTGACAGCACCGTCACAATCACCCGCGGCATTAAGATCAACTTCGACGGCAACGACAACTGCCTTATTGACAACTGCACGATTCGCGGCGCCGGCCGCGGGATCACCGGCGAAGGCGGATCCGGACAAAGTGACAACCTCGAAGTCAAGAACTGCGACATCAGCGGCACCAGCTATTGCGTGTACGTGGATGACATGCACAATGCCCGCATCCACGATAACGACCTGCAACCGCACGGCTATGCTTCGACCAGCGCCTACGGCGTCTATGTGGCCGGTCTCACCGGCGGCGACACCGCATACGTGTACAATAACCGCATCCACAACCTGCGGCATACCTCGCTGACGGGCTTTGCGGAAGTCGCCGGAATCAACTCGGCGCCCACCAGCGTTGCCTACGTCTACAATAACTTCGTCTGGGACTGGCAAACCAATGGGCCTGATCAGTCCGGTATTCATACCGGCACCGGCACCAGCTACTGCTACTTCAACAGCATCCGCATGAACGTGGACGCCGACACCAATGACTTCTTCGGCATTGAAATCGCCGCTGGAACCTGCATCCTGCAGGGCAATATTATCTCCATGCCGGATGTCGCCGACACCGCGTATGCCATCCGGCGTTCCGGCGGCACGCTGCTCACATCGGATTACAACTGCCTGTACGGTACCGGGGCAACCTACTTCACCGGCCGTGACGGCAACAACGAATTCGTGGATCTCGCGGGCTGGCAAACGCTGGGCCGTGATCTGAACAGCGTGGCCGGCGATCCGGGCTTCCTCAGCGACACGGATCTGCACATCGATCCTTTGAACACGTTGTGCGAAAGCGCCGCCCTGGCCGTTCCGGAAGTCACCACGGACATCGACGGCGATCCGCGCAACGATCCGCCGGACATCGGCGCCGATGAATATGAAGGCATCTTCCCGCCCGATCCGGTCACCGATCTCACCGTCTATCGCGATGGCGTCACGGATGACGTGATTCTGCGCTGGACCGCGACGGCCCACGCCAACAGTTACGACGTCTACGCCGGAACTGAGCTGGGCTTCCCGCTTGAACCCGGCAATCTGATCGGCTCGACGGCGGCCACGACGTTCACGCACACGGGGACGGTCGCCGCAGAACCGTTGCGCTTTTATGTCGTCGTTGCTTCTACCGCTGTGCCGGGCTCGCCCGCCGGCCAGGATCGAAACGTCTCGAATCCTTCCGTCCGCTAACTGATCTGATCGTTCAGAGGAGGGGTGCCCCGCATGTGGGCACCCCTCTGCTCTGACCAACAGGGTCAGTTGCTTTTGGCGACGGGTTTTAGTATTCTTACATGTGCGGTGTCGGCTGCAAATGCGACGAGTGACGAAACGCGCTTTCGCAGCAGCCGACCCTGACGAATGTCAAGGCCTGCTCCGTTCACAATCCCTAATACCGGAAGTCTTCTTTAGGACTTCATTCTTCCACTTCGAGGCTCATCATGCTTTCCTCCGGACGGTTCCTTGCTCTGCTGCTCGCTCTGACCACCGTCATTCCTACCTTTGCCCAGGTGGTCATTCACGACGTTCCCTGTTCTTCCACAAACGCTACCGGGCTTTGTTGGGACGGCGCCGCGTTGTGGGTGAGCGACTACTCCACCTCCATTCGCCGCATAAATCCGGCCGACGGCTCGGTCATTCGCACGATCATCGGACCTGTTACCGGTTCGGATGGTCTCGCTTTTGAAAACGGTCACTTGTGGACCATTTCGCGGCAAAATAACGATGTCACCGTTTACAAGCTCGACACACTGACAGGCGGCGTGGTTGACGAGTTCCCCGACCCAACCGGCGGCAATGCCGGCGGTGCCGTTTGGGAAACGAACGGGATTTGGATGACTCAAGACTTTCCCGTCACGCGCATTCTGAAAGCCGATCCGATTACCGAGCAGGTGATCACGGAGTTTCCCGCTCCCGGCGACAATCCCTTCGGGCTTGCCTTCGACGGAACGGCGCTCTGGAACAGCTCGGAAGATGATGACGACGTAGATCGCATCTATCGGCTGAATCTTGCTTCCGGTGAAGTGCTCTGGTCATTCGATTTGCCGCCGCACACGCCCGCACCCGGACGCCGCCCGCGCGGTCTCGCCTGGGATGGCCAATATCTCTGGGTGCTTGCCTATCAACTGGACGGCTTCCAGATTCGCATCTTCCAGTATGACGTCAGCAACGCGCTCAACCCGGACATCGAACTCGCCGAGGATTTCCATGATTTCGGCGGACACGTCATCGGCTTTCCGTTCGAATGGAGCACGTGGATCCGCAACATCGGCAATGCTCCGCTTGTTGTGGACAGTTTGACATTCACCGTGAATCAATCCTACACGGTGACAGCGCCCGGAACCGTGCCCTTCACGGTTCCGATCGAGGATTCCGTCGAGTTGAGTATTCAGTTTGCGCCGCCCGCGCCCGGAAATCACGAAGATACACTGCTTATCCATTCCAACGATCCCGATGAAGACCCCTCGCTGCTGCAGTTGATTGGCACGGGCCTTCCCGACGAAGGCGACATTGTTTTGGTGCCTGACTTCGTCGACTTTGGCAACGTGCGCATCGGTCCGTCCCCGCTGCTGTCGAGTAGCCGCACGGTGCAAATTTGGAATGACGGCAGCGGCGTCCTTACCTTAACCGACGTGGAAGTCGTCGGCCAGGGATTCTACATGGACGGCGTGCCGTGGCCCATCACCATTGACTCATCGTCATTCTATCCAGTCCGCATCTGGTTTGATCCGCAGCAGACCGGCTATCACGAGTCCATCTTCTTCTTCAACTCCGATGATCCCGACAATCCCGAAGCCGCGCTGGCGGTCATCGGCGAAGGCGTGGATACGCCGCTCGAAGGCGGCGAAATCCTCTGGTGGTACTCCGCGACGGGTGGCTTTGACCACAGCATCAACTCCATTACGTGGATCAACGACGTGAACGGCGACGGGATCGCGGATTGCATTGCGGCCAGCGCCAATCATCTCGTGTTCTGCCTGAATGGAAGTTCGACCGCCACGGCCGACACCTTCTGGACGTACAACACGGGCGCGGACAACAATCACTCCGGAATTGTCTGGTACGAACGCGGCCTGCATCGCATTGACGACCTCAATGGAGATCAGGTGGACGACGTGATCCTCGGCACGACCGGCAGCAGCCAGTCCGTGTACGCGCTCTCCGGAGTGGATGGCGCCGAATTGTGGATGTTCGATACCGAAGAACACTGGGGCGAAGGCGGCTGGATCTACGAAGTGCATCCTATCGAGGACGTGAATAACGACGGCTTCCCGGATGTGGTTGCGGCGGCCGGCGGTGACCAAACCGGCGGCCCGGCGTGCGTCTTTGCCGTGTCCGGATTCGATGGCTCGTACTTGTGGTCCGGGCCGCAATCCACCGCCTATTTCACTGTGCGCACGATCGCGGACGTTTCCGGCGACGGTCTGCCGGACGTGGTCGGCGGAAGCACCGATGGCGTGATGGTCTGCATCGAATCCAACACGGGCGACCTGCTCTGGGAAGCGAACACCATTGATGATTCGCCCATCTTCGCGCTGCTCCCGATGGGCAACGCCAACCCTGACGTCAACCTGACGGAAGATATCGCCGTCGCTTCCGCATACGAAGGCGCATACGCCGTGGACGGCGGCAATGGCGATACCTTGTGGTTCACTCCCATCACGTCAAACGTCTATGAACTCGCCGTCGGCTCCGACATTACTGCGGATGACGTAAGGGAAGTCTATGTCGGTCTGACCAACGGCCTCGTCATTTGCATTGATGGGCACACTGGTGATCAAATGTGGTCGATCTCGGCCGACCCCAACGCTCCGGAAAATGTCTTGACGCTGACCGCCATTCCTGATGTGACCGGCGATGGCTTCATGGACTTGGTGGCGGGCACGCTCGGCGATGTCGTCACTGTGCTCAACGGTGCGTTTGCCGGCCGTGAGTGGGATGCTACCCTCGCGGCCGATGCAGTGGATGCGACCGGGATCCTGCCTGACATTGACGGCAACGGTTCATGGGAAATCCTCGCCGGCATGCGCGACGGCACCATGGCCGCGCTGTCCGGCGGGTTGCTTGTGAATGCAAGTCCGGATCATCCCCGCGTAAGCGCCCCGCTTGCCTTCAGCCTGAACCCAGCCTATCCGAATCCATTCAATGCCACGGTTACGATTCCGTATGCTGTCCCGAATAACGACCCGATCAAGCTTCGCGTCTATGACGTGTTGGGCCGGCACGTCGCCACGTTGTTTGAAGGCCGCCGGTCTCCCGGTGAGTACCGCGCGATTTGGGAAGGACGCACGAACAACGGAGCCAACGTGAGTTCCGGAACCTACATCGTTACGCTCCAATCGCCCCATGCCGACCGCTCGACGCTCATCCATCTGCTCAAGTAGCAGTGTCGACGCGATCGACCGCCCATCTAACTAAACAAAAGGACTCCTCATCATGAGGAGTCCTAAGTTTGTTCGTCTTGCGGCACGCTCGCGCGCGCGGATCGGGACGCTTACGCGGCCATGTCCGGTAGCGTGTTCCGAGTCTCGCCGATTCGGTATGGACGCTTGCCGGTCACGCGTCTGCGTCTCGGTTGTGCCTTCACCACCGGCTGCCCGGAGCGTTCAAAGCGCTCAATCTCCTGCTCGATGCGGCGGAGCTTTGCGATCTCGATAATCGCATAGCATCCGCCCCCCGCGCAAAAGACCCCGATTAATCGCCAACTTGCCGGAGCTAATTTACAAGTGATGATGCCCGCAGCAATGGCCACTATCGGAAAAATGTATTTGTGCATGATTCAATCCTTCCCAGTCCGTATGAAGTAGACGCGCCTTAATCGGCGCGCCCGCTTGAATAAATTGAGCATCCTCGGTCTTTCTTACCTGCGCAGTCATCAACGGCACGTGAAATCATGATCAATCGCCATGCGAATCGCCCCGCCTCGCAGCCACTCGTCATCGCTCCAACTG
>CAYJNU010000008.1:0-42412 GCA_964371005.1 uncultured Verrucomicrobiota bacterium
AACATGAGCGACGCGCTGCGCTTCACGGGATAATGCGTGATCAGCTCGTCAATCTCGGCTTCAAGATTTGCGGGAACGGAAAAGCTCATCGGTCACATTCTCCCATCACAAAGTCAAACGAACCCAAGATCGAAACCGTGTCGCTCATCATGTGGCCGGGCAACAAATGCGACAGGATGCTCAGGTTCACAAAGCTGGGGCTGCGGATCTTCATCCGATACGGCGTGCCGCCGCCCCGGCTGTGGATGTAAAAGCCGAGTTCGCCCTTCGGGTTTTCGTGGCCGAAATAAACTTCTCCAGGCGGACAATTTACGCCCTGCGTCACGAGCATGAACTGATGAATCAACTCCTCCATGCTCGACATGACCTTGCTCTTCGGCGGCAAAACGATCTTGCCATCAGCCACGTTCACCGGCTCTTTCGATTTGTTCTCGAAGCCGCCGGGGAGTTTGTCGAGGCATTGATGGACGAGGCGCACGCTCTGGCGCATTTCTTCCATACGGACGAGATAGCGATCGTAGCAATCGCCGACCTCGCCAAGCGGCACGTCGAACTGCAAATCCCGGTAGCAAAGATACGGCTGGTCCTTGCGCAAATCGTAATTCACACCGCTGCCGCGCAGGTTCGGACCACTCAAGCCGTAATCAATCGCATCCGTCTTCGAGATGACGCCGACGTCCTTGGTGCGATCCACCCAGATTTTGTTGCGCGTGAGCAACGTCTCAACTTCCGCTATGTTCACCACGACTTCGCTCAGGAATTTGCGGACGGCTGCGCACCAACCGGGCGGAGTGTCGCGCGAAACGCCGCCGATGCGGGTGTAGCTCGTCGTGAACCGCGCGCCGGTGAGGGATTCGCAAAGGTTGTAAATCTTTTCGCGCTCGGTAAACGTGATCAGGAACACCGTCATTGCCCCCACGTCCATCGCGAAGCAGCCAACGCCGAGCAAGTGCGACGAAATACGAGCCAGCTCAGCGCAAATCACACGAAGGTATTGGCAGCGCGGCGGTAGTTTGTCGTGGATGCCGAGGAGTTTTTCGACCGCGAGCGCGTAGGCGACGTTGTTCGCCAGCGGCGCGAGGTAATCCAGCCGATCCGTGTAAGGGATGAACTGGGTGTAGGTCATGTTCTCGGCGATCTTCTCGTCGCCGCGATGCAGGTAGCCGATGTCCGGCGTCGCCTTGGTGATGATTTCGCCGTCGAGTTCGAGTACGATACGGAGCACGCCGTGCGTGGCGGGGTGCGACGGGCCCATGTTCAGGACCATCTTCTCACCCTGGACGTCGGCAAGGTCCTCCCCCGCCGCCTGCGCCTGAGCAGCGGAGTCGCGGATCGTGATTTCGTGGACTTCCGACATTCTATTGCGTATCGCCTCTGGGGTGACTTCTTCGACCAATTACGTACAAAAACAGATTGAGAAGTGTCACGGTAATTGGAACGCCAACAAACCCGATCCAAACGGGACGCGAAGAGCTGCTACCCCAGCACAACTGAACGACTAAGGCCACAATTGAGCCGACGGCCACCAAAATGAGCCCGCGACGAGTAATCGCCCAAGCGCTATCGCAGGAATACCATGAACGCAAATTCATTTTCTAATCCTCTGGGGTCCTAACTCGCGGCTCACGCTCAACCGCATCGCTGGCGCCCGGCGTAGTGACGAACGGCCCACCCTCGATGGGCGCGGCTTTCGTGAACGCCACGTCCGGCACTTCCGTCGGCTTGCCGGCGACAGGGAAGTCCTTACGCAAGGGATGGTACGGGTAACCTTCCCACATGATGATTCGACGCAAATCCGGGTGGTTGCGAAACCGGATTCCCATCATGTCGTAAATCTCGCGTTCGTGCCACTCGGCGGTCCGCCAGACACCGGTGACGGTCGGCAGCTCGGACTTCTCCTCGCTCACGCTGGTCTTGAGGCGCAGGTAGCAGCGATGGGCGATGCCGTAAAGCTCGTAAACAATCAGCCAGCGCGGGTCGTCGCCGTAGTCGTCCACGCTCGAAATGTCCACGAGGAAGTCAAAGCTCAGTTCCTGCTTGGCGAACGCGCAAACCTCAACGATGCGTTCGGCGTCCGCCAGCGTCATCGCAACTTCGCCGCGAAACTCCGCCGGTTCGGAGAGGAGGTCTCCGAACTTGGCGCGCATTTGGTTGGCGAGTTCGAGGGCGGTCATGAGCGGATCACTTGCCGGGAGGCAAGGCCGGGCCAGGCCTCTTCAGTGTTGCCAGCAGCGGTTCGCGCATGAGCTTGCCCTGGAGTTTGAGCAAGGCGTCGAGCAACGCTTCAGGCCGCGGCGGGCAGCCGGCGACGTAGAAATCCACCGGGACGATGTGGTCTACGCCCTGAAGCACGGAGTAGCTGCGATACATGCCGCCGGTGGAGGCGCACGCGCCCATCGCGATGACCCATTTGGGCTCGGCCATCTGGTCGTAAATCCGCTTCAACACCGTGGCCATCTTGTAAGTCACCGTGCCAGCGACGATCATCACGTCCGACTGGCGTGGGGAGAATCGCATTACTTCCATGCCGAAGCGGGAGATATCATAGCGGCTGGCGCCCGTGCCCATGAGTTCGATGGCGCAGCACGCCAACCCCATCGGCATCGGCCAGATGGAGTTCTTGCGGAACCAGTTCAAAGCGGCGTCCAGCCGAGTGACGACCAAGTCGCCCTCGACCTTCGTGTTGTAGCCCATTTCGGTGGTTGTCTGCACAGGCGTCGCCGTGGTCGGTTTGCGTGTGGAACCTAGTTATACCCCCCCGGAGTCGCAAGGTGAAACTCGGCCTCTCTGCCTCTCCTTACCGACGCACAACGCGGAAATCGCTAAAGCGTGCCCAATGTTCCGCATCCTGAGGACCTTGGTAACAGTGAAGGCTGATCTTGGCCCGGCCTTGCGGCGGCACCGGCAGGTCACCAGAGCCGGCTTCAAACCACTTGCTCCTGCCAAGCGGCAGATACTCGCCACGAACTTGCCGCCCGGCGATAAGCAACCGCAAGCGCACCGACGTCACGGAAACGGGTATCTTCGCCAGGGTGCGCGTCTGATCCGCTTCCTCGCGTCCCATGACGATGCATACCTCGTTGTCCACCAGTTCCAACCCCATCTTCACCATGTGGCTGTCGTCGAAATACCAGGCCAGGTTTGCCTGCTCATATTGGTGGGTGGGCTGGTTAGTGACGCTCACCGAGACTTCCAGCTCGCCCCGTCCGATTTCAGGAGCTGGCCTCACAAGTACGTTCTTCGCGTCGTTTGCTGTGCCCCAGAGATTGCCCGGCAACACACGGAATTCCAGCCCTTGAGCTGCCACGCGCCAACCCGACTTTTCCTCACGCACCCATGACCAACCGTCGCCGAGCTTCCCGGCCAAACCGTCTTGGAACAAAACCTCGTCGGCCGCCACGCTCCTGGCGAGCAAGAGCGCGAGAACGACGAGTTGGAGAAACAGGATCCTCATTTCGACAAATCACCTGCTGCTTACGCTTTCAAGCCTCCCATGCTGACTTCCCACTTCTCGTTGTCTTTCATCATTTGCTCCCAAGTGACCTCGGCGCGCTGGTAGGCGGCCGTGCGGCCCAAGATGGTGGTCAGGTTGCTGCGCACGCTGGGCGCGACCGCCGGATTCGCGAAGTCTCCCCCGGTGATGCTTTTATGAAAGGTGGCTATGTTGGCGACCGCCCCGTCGGTGTACAGGTTCGCCATTTCGCCGCCGTTGTAGATGTCGTCATCTGCCCGGACCATCACCTTGCCGAAGTAATGCGTGTCGGCAAACCCCTTGTGGCCATAGACGCGGCACAGGATATCGTCAATGCCCGAACCCACTTGTTTCGAGTGGAAACTCATCACCACGTCCTGCGGGAAGTGGTAGATGACCGCGAAGTGATCCCAACAATCGCCCACGAAGTCGCGCGCCCGCCCGCCGGTGCCGGAGGCGCGTAGCGGGGCGGCGGCGAGGAACCAGGTGGCCACGTCCAAAGCGTGGATGTTCTGCTCGGTGATGACGTCACCGCTCAACTTGCGATCCACCCCCCAGGCGCGCAAACGGACCTCGGGATTCTGCGGGTTCTCGCGCAACAACCGGTCCATATGTCGCCAAGTCGGGCCGCAGAGGTAGCTCGCCTCGCCGGAAATGACCCGGTCAATCATCCCGTTCTGCACGCGTTTCACCGCCTCTTGATACGACGGATGGGCGCGGGTTTGGAAATCCACGAGGAAACAGAGCTTCTTCGAGGTTGCGCGTTGGCCGCATTCTTCCACGATCCGGCAACCCGGCACGTCCACGGCGATGGGTTTGGCGAGGTAAACGTGTTTCCCGGCATCCACCGCGTCAGCCGCATGTTGCGGATGGAAATAGGGCGGGGTTTCAATGACCACGGCGTCGAGCTTCTGTTCGAGCAACTTCTTGTATCCGTTCAAGCCCGTGAACCGCATGCCGGCGGGCACATTGAACTTGTCGCCCGCTCCGTTGGCCGCGTCCGGGAAATAGTCCGCGACGGCGGCGAGGTTGTAGCCGCCGTGCTTCATGAACAGGTCCGCGATCCATTTGCCGCGTCCGCCGCAGCCGATAAGGCCGATGCTGAGCTTCGCGTTCGCTTCTGCGCCGAGGGCCAGCGACGGCGTGAGCACAGTGAACGAGAGCGCGGCGGCGCCGGCGCCGGCGACGAATTGGCGGCGGGTGATTTCGGTTGGCCGGGGGACTTTCGTCGTCGGCTTCTGTGCGGTTAGGTTTGGGGCGTTGTTGCTCATGTTGATCTGTCTCCGTTTGGTTCTAGGGTGGTTTGGGTCATCGCTGACATGGATACGGGTTCGAGGTTCAAAGCTCCGTCCAGGCAAATCATGGCGCGGCGGCCTGCCGGGCGAGGCGTTTCTGTTTCCGCATGACCATAAACATGCAGCAGCCGCCGCTGAGCGCGAACATCACCATCAACGGATACCAGGCGCTCCAACCGAATCTGGCGAACATCTTGCCGAAGAGAAACAGGCTCAGCGCCGAACCGTAGTATTGGAACGAGTCAATCACCCCCAAGGCGAAGCCCGCCATCTTCTTGCCGCCAATATCCATCGGCGCGGCCGCGCCGACAATCGAGTGCGTGGAATTCACCGTGAGAGAAACCAACACCAGAAACAGGCAACCCAGGAAAACACCCAGCGGACCGGGTTTGATCAACCCCGCAAACATGGCAATGGCCGCGCAACTGATCACGGTGGCTTCGATGAAGTAGAGTCCCATCGCCACCGGCGAACGCGCACCCTTGAACACCTTGTCGGAGATGATGCCCGCGCCAATCGAGCCGATGATGGCCATGGCGGTCATCAGATTCATCGTGATCAACACGGCCAGCGGTTTGGAATTCATGTCAATGAGCAGGTGCTCCTTGAAAAACATGACCGCCATCTGATCGGAACTGTGCCGGACCGCGCCGGTGCTGGCATAGGCTGCGGCGTAAAACCACACCAGCGGATGGCGGAAAATGGTCTCGAACGCCTCTTTGATGCTGACCCGGGTGCCGGCACTGTTGTCAATTTCGTCCACGATCGCAGTGGGGAAACCGGCCTGCGCCGGCTCTTCCTTCACGGCCAAAGCCATCAAGACGGCCATGAGCACGGTGACAAACGGCGGCACGATGAACAGCAGCCGCCATTGGCCCGGCTCGACCACCCACGTGCCGATTCCCCAAAGCGTCAGCGTGAAGCCAGCCAGCAGAAACGGCGACAGCGTATTGGCCACGAACTGGCCCAGTTGGATCATGATGCCGAAAATCCCGGCGAAGGTGCCGCGCTCGGTGCGTTGGAACCAGGCGGCATTGATCTTCACGAAACCCGGCGCGCCGCACGATTGAAACCAGCCGTTGATCAAGGCAATCAACCCAAAGGTGGCAAAGGTGCCGACAAAGGAGGAAAAACCGAAGATGAAGTTACAGGCAATCGTCCCGATCGCGCCGGCCAGCATGATGTTCTTGCCGCCGGTGCGGTCGGAAATCAAGCCGTTGACCAACTGCCCCGTGCCGTAGGCCAGCGACCAAATCACCCAAAGATTCGCCAAGTCCGCGGCGTCGAACCCGAATTCCTTGGTCATGCCCGGCCCGGCAAACCGGAAGTTGTACCGGCACATGTAATAGGAGGCGTAGAGCAGACCCAGCGCGCCCCAGTTCAGTCCGCGCCGCGCCCGGAAGCCCGGCGGATGCTGGATGCGCGTGGAAGCTATGATCGTGTTCTCGTTCATCAATGATTGGCCTGTGCGCCGCGTGCGCCAGCTAAACAGACCCCTCCGCACAGGTCAAAGATTTCCGATGCGAAGCTCGGGCGCGCGCCGCCGATAAAGCGCTTGCAGCGGGGCGGGGTTTGTCGAGGTGTCAGCTATGAGCGTCAGGACGTTTGCGCCTCCGAAATACTTTTAACTCAGCCGGGAGATCATCTCGCAAAGATGGAGCGCGGACGGTATGCCGACGGGATTCCGATGATGAAGAAAAGCCGTTACCTCTCCCCAGCCCTGAAGTTCGCCTTCGATCGTAACCGAACCGTTGCCATTCCGCCACGGGCCCGACACAGGCAGATGCTGTAATCGTGCGATCTGAACGCAGCACCTTGATTGATTCAAGCCGACATAGCCAAGCGGCGAAGCCACGCAGTAGCTTCTGCCGACCGAGGCCCGGGCTTCGGTCAGCAAGAATCTTGGCGTAATAATTACTCAGGGAGCGAGCATTGACATTGAGCGTTGACGCGTTAATTATCGCGCCAACGCCTTAACCAAACCACAGCATCAGGATCAACCTATGAAACGATCTCTTGCATCGGTGAGTCTTGTCAGCATCTTTGTCCTCTCCTCAAGTGCCCAAGTTTGGATTAACGAGGTGCTTCCCAACGCGCCCGGCAGCGACACCGGGAACGAGTATTTTGAATTGCGTGGCACGCCTGGATTGTCGCTGGCGAACTACTACTTGATCAGCGTG
This sequence comes from uncultured Verrucomicrobiota bacterium, assembly GCA_964371005.1. Taxonomy (GTDB): domain Bacteria; phylum Verrucomicrobiota; class Verrucomicrobiia; order Limisphaerales; family MWDV01; genus MWDV01. The sequence continues at coordinate 6,948 of CAYJNU010000008.1, forward strand.
GAGGGCCAGGGAGCAGGAACACCCGGCAAAGGGGACATCAACCAGTTCTTCGACCTCGGTGCGTTTTCCTTGGGCGCGAACGGGTATCTCTTCGCCCGCCAGGCGGGCAGCCAATACCTCGCGACCGAGCCCGGAGCCGCTGTCATTGAGAATACGAGCGGCACCACTGGCTTTGGTCAGGTCAACGGTGGTGGGAGCAGTGTGGGACATTACTCTGACGGAACGCAGGTGGACATGGAGAATGGCGCCACCACCATTCTGCTCGTCAACATCGGCACCGGCCAACCCCCCGCTATCACACTCGACCTGGACACCGACAACGACGGGTTGCTGGACCTGCCGGAAGGGTGGACCGTCGTGGATTCGGTGGGCATCATGGACGGGGCGAGCGCGGCGGCAACCGACTCCACTTACGGGGCCATCAACTTCCGCGTGGAAGGGCAGCCCGGCACGAGTGCTTACGGAAACATGATTGATGTGCCCGGCCCCATGACCACCACCGCCGGCACGTTTCACGTGGGGCGCAAGGGGGAGTCAACAGGTTCCACAGCGGCGGATTGGTTTGGGTCGATCTTGAACGGCGCGGCGGCGTCGCCGTTGAATTTCTATTTCTACAGCTCCAGCGATCCGGCCTATTCCGGCCGGATCGTGTCAGACATGCTGTACGGTGGGTTGAACCCGCCGCCTGATCCGTTGGGCACAGTCCCCTACACGCCGACCATTCATGGAACCCGGTTCACGAATTACACGCAGATCGTAATCGGCGGCACGGTGGGCGCGGTGGCGGTGGACCCGCGCGATAACAGCACGATCCTGTTCACCTCGGACAGTGCCGTCGGCGGCATCTTCCGCGCATCCAAGGTGGCCAGCGGCAACTGGGCGGTGGATTCCACGCCCGTGGTGGCTGGGCTGGATCGTCCCTCTGGACTGCTCGTGGATACCAATGGCACTCTCTGGTGGGTGCATGACGTGACGATGGCGCTCAAGCGGCTCAAGTCCCCCTGGGCCGCGAACACACCGGAAACCGTCATCACCAACTTCGGCCTTTCCGAGGTGGACGATGATCCGATTGACCTGACCATCGCCCCCGCCAGCTTCGCCGGCTCGCTCGGACACCCCAACTGGCTGGTCATCGCAGATCGCGGCAGCGACGACAACACACTCAACGCCCTCTATCTGGTGGACCCGGCCACGGCCGAGGTGATCGGGATGCACAACAACCTCCTTGTCAATCCTACGGCGTCTGACTTGGGTTGGGGTGATCTTGATGCGATTGGATCCCTGCCGCAATCGGGAGAGGTGGTCACCGTGAGCCAGGACGGTTTCATTACGGCGGTTGGTGCGAATGGCTCCCTGCGATACATCATCCCAACCACCTTCTGGCCGCTAGGATCCACGCCTTCGGGATCCGCCCTCGCGGTGGATCCGAAGACCGGACGGCTCTGGCTGGCCGACGACTCGTTGGACGAGGTTTGGTCGGTGGACCCGAGTTCCACGGGCCAGACGCCGGACCAAAAGGAATTGAGCTTTCCGCTGACCGACCCGACGAAGACGTATCGTCAGATTGACTTCCACGACCCGGGTATGACGTTCGCGGCGAACGGGGAGCTGCTGGTCATTTCGGACTCCAGCACGGCGGGCGGCGGTGGGCGCTTGTTGATCTTCCACAACGAGGAATTCGCGGTCCCTGAATTCAAGATTACCAGCGTGGCGCAAACCAGCGAAGGCGTGCAGTTGGATTGGGCGTCGGCCGGCAGCGTCCATTACGCGATCGAGCGTGGTACCGACATCGCCAGCGCGGCAAGCTACTCGACGCTTGCAACCAACCTGACGGACACTTCGTTCACGGATACCAACCCGCCCGCCGGAGGTGCATTCTACCGCGTGCTGGCCAAGCCATAACCCCGCCAGCTTTCTTCACCCATAGAAACGAAACCAAATCCGGCAATTTGCCAAACCAACCCATGAAGCTAACCTCAAACGCATATCAAACCACAACACTTATGAAACGCACGCTCGCCTCTCTCGCCGGACTGGCCCTCGCCGCCGGCGCCGCCAACGCCCAAGTCTGGATCAATGAAATCACCGCCAACGTTCCCGGCAGTGACACGGGGTTTGAGTTCTTCGAATTACGGGGAACGCCGGGCGCGTCCCTGGCAGGGTATTATCTTCTGAGTTTGGAAGGACAGGGAACCACAGGAAGGGGAGACGTAAACCAGTTCATAAATCTGGACGCCTTCTCGCTCGGAGCGAACGGGTTCCTAGCCGCGCTGCAGAGCGGCTCGCCCTACACACCAGTCTCAGGAGCCACCGTGATCCAGAACACCATTGGATTGGGCTGGGGTACTAACGGAAACAATACCATCGGTCATCAGGCCGATGGGACTCCAAACCAGTTAGACCTGGAGAATTCAGCAACCACCATCTTGCTCGTCAACATCGGCAGCGGTGCGTCACCCACGCTGACCACCGACTTGGATTCCAACAACGACGGCCTGCTGGACCTGCCTGTGGAATGGTCGGTGGCGGACTCCGTAGGACTGATGGACGCAACCGGCACTGCCCCGACGGATGACAACTTCTCCTACGGCGCCATCACGTTCCGTATCGGCACGCTCGGCACCAGTGCCTCCGGGAACATCATTGACGTCCCGGGCAGTGGGGCGAGCCTCTATGTGGCGCGAAGAGGCGACACCACCGGCTCCACGGTGGATGACTGGTTTGGCGCGATTCTGAGCGGCAGCGCCGGGGATTTTGTGATCACGGCGAACAGCACGGACCCAGGTTACGCGGACACGCCGATCGCTGGCATGATACTGGGTGGTACGAATCCCGTTCCTGAACCGAGCACGCTGGCACTCCTCGGCTTGGGTTGCCTTGCCGTTCTCCTGCGGCGCCAGGGCCGATAGTCAGATAGTCGAGTAGCATTGGCGCGGTGCGAATTCGTTGGAATGTGGTGCGTCCATAGGCACTCGCTCATAGGAACTGAAAGGCATGAGACGCCGGTTGCTACGACCCAGGGAAGCGCGCCGGGTGAGCGGCTTCCAGGCCCGGGTGGCCTTCACGCTGATTGAACTGCTGGTCGTCATCGCCATCATCGCCATTCTGGCGGCGATGCTCCTGCCGGCCTTGTCGAAAGCCAAGCGCAAGGCGCAGCGCATCAGTTGCCTGAACAACCTCAAGCAACTGGGTTTGGGCTGTGCCATGTATGGCAACGACAACCTCGGTCATTACACCGCGCCCACCTGGTATCCGCCCCAGCGCGCCAACATTCCTCCCAACTCGGATCGCTCAGCAGCGGACGACGATCTGAGTTTCCTCTTCCCGCAATACGTATCCGCCACCAGAATTTTCAATTGCCCAAGCACCCCACACACCGTCCGGTCTGACGTCTGGGGCACCAAGCCCGGCACCGGGGAGCGGGTATTGACAGACTTGGTGGTATTGGCGCCGTATGGCGCACAAGGCGCAAATGGACTGGGGTACGAAGTATTCGGATTGTTTACCGGAAGCAGCATCGCTTCCCCAAAGAAGACGGAGCAAAGTGTTCTGGGCCACGTCATCAAGAACTCCCCGCAGTTCATCGGACAAAGGCTCTCCCCCACATCGGTCTTCCTGATGGTGGACTCAGATCGCGGGAGCGTGGAGCCGGTGGTCTATGCCAGGAACAACAACAGCAACTTCCCGGACAAGGAGGACAATCACGGCCTGGAAGGCAGCAACATGAACTTCTGCGACGGTCATGCCGAGTACGTCAAAAGGCAAAAATGGCTCGCCGTCTGGGACCTCTCGCAAGACACAGCCCGCAGTTCGAAAGCCGTAAAATGAGCCGGCGTTGGGAGCAAGGCGGACGCGACTGTCTCGGGAGATTCCATCGGTTGCTTCTGTTCCCGGCGCTGATCGCGCTGGCTGCACAATCCCCCGCCGCAACCCTGGCCCTGTGGGACTTCAACAGCGTTCCGTCTGACTCCGCCACGACGACCGGCACGCTCACACCAGCAGCCGGCTCTGGCACCGCCGCCCTGGTCGGTGGAGTCACAGCGTCGTTCACCGCCTCCAACGGTTCATCGGATCCAAACCTGACGGACAACAGCAACTGGCGAATTACCACCTGGCCGGCCCAAGGCACGCAGAACAAGCAGAACGGCATCCGCTTGAACGTTGGCACCGTCGGTTACCGCAACATCGCGCTGCGCTGGGACCAGCGGAACAGCAACACCGCGAGCAAGTACACGCGATTGCAGTACACCACCAATGGCACCGACTTCGCGGATTTCCACGTGATCGTGATGCCAAACGAAACCTGGATTCGTGGACAAAGCGTGAGCCTCGCCGGCGTCCCCGGAGTGGAGGACAACCCTTGGTTTGGCGTGCGGTTTGTGACGGAATTTGAAAGCACGGCCACGGGCACAGGCGCAACTGGCTACGTACCATCCAACACCGGCAGCACCTACGGCAGCGGGGGCACGTTGCGCTTCGATAGGGTGACCTTCACGGGGGAGCCAACGCTCACCAACTTTTCGCTTGTTAGCTACAACGTGCTGGGACGCGACCAGCCGGATTGGACCACCAACTCCGCACAGGTGCGTGCCATCGGTCGCCAAGTGGCATTTCTCAAGCCGGATATCATCGGCTTTCAGGAGATTCCCGAAACGAATGCCAATTACCTCCAAATGCCCGGGTTCGTCGCGGCTTACCTGCCGGGTTATTACCTGGCCACCGGCCAGCGGACCGACGGCGGCGAACGCAGCGTTATTGCCAGTCGCTTCCCCATCGTTCGCTCCCAGTCCTGGCTGGCGCGCAGCAGCCTGACAGCATTCGGTTACAATGGGGTGTTCACACGGGATTTGTTCGAGGCGCAAATCCTCGTGCCCGGCCTGCCGCAACCGTTTCATTTCTTCACCACCCACCTCAAAGCACACCCGGACGAGGCCAGTTCCGCGCGCCGGGCGGCCGAGGCGCGGGCCATCTCGAACTTCTTTGCCGGAGTCTTCCTGCCAACCAACGCATTGCGGCCCTACGTCCTGGTCGGCGACATGAACGAAGACATCTACCGTCCCCGCACCTACGAACAGGGCGCGATCCAGACATTGACCAGTTCTCCCACGGGTTTGCAGCTCACCACGCCGCGCAACCCAGCCACCCATGACGAGCGGACCTGGTCCATCCAAAACCCCAGCCTGACCATTCGCTTTGATTACATCCTGCCGTGCGGGCTGTTGAGTTCCAACATCACCAGCAGCCAGGTCTTTCGCTCGGACAAGGTGTCTCCAGCCGCACCGCCAATGCTGGCCGGCGACAGCGCTGCTGCGGCAGACCACCTGCCAGTGGTGATGACTTTCCGCGACCCCTACGATGTGCCGCTGGTCATTCGCTCGCTGAGGATCACCAACCAGCTTGCCACCGTGCGTTGGGGGACGATGCCCGGCGACTGCTACCGCGTGGAAACATCCGGCGATCTGACGGCGTGGCAGGCCGTCGCCACGAACCTCATGGCGCAGAGTGGCGAGCTGGAGTTTCAAACCGCGACGGGCAGCACAACCCAGTTCTTCCGCGTCGCACGGGAGCGCTGACGCGCGGCTTGGCCGGCGGGTTCGCCGCAACGCCCCTGCCTGGTTGCGCACGTTGCAACCGGGAATCATGCGCGTTGGGGTTCGAGCGAATAACTTCCGTGCAAGACCGAATTCGGAATTGCGAGTCTCGCTCGCAGCCGCTAGAACCCCTGCGGTATCTATGAAACCAACGACCACCTGCTTCCGCCCAAGCCGCGCTTCTGTCGTCTTCGTCGCCTGGACATTGCTTGCCACCCTGACCGCGTCTGGCTTCCCCGCGCCAGCCCTCAAAGCCAAGTGGATCTGGCTCCAGGGTGCGGATGTCCATGCCTACAACCAAGCCGTCGTCGCGGAGCGGAAGTTCAGCCTCGCCAAACCGCAGCAGGCCACGCTGCGGATTACCGCGGATAGCTTCTACCGGCTTTATGTCAACGGCCATTGGGTCAACGATGGCCCCGGACGCAGTTGGCCGGAACACTTCCAGTACGATGTGATGGACGTCACCCCCTATCTCGCGGACGGTTCAAACGAGATCGCAATCCTGGCGCGCTATTACGGTGTGGGCGATTTCCACCACGTGCCCAGGCAGGCGGGCCTGCTCGCCCAACTGGATGTCCAGCTCGCGAATGGCAAGCGGACCACGCTGATGACCGATGGCTCGTGGAACGTCACCCAGTTCTCACCACTCATTCAAGCCACGCCCAAGGTCAGCATCCAGATGGAGCCGTGTGAACTCTACGACGCGCGGTTGGCGGCCTCCCTTCCATTCAAAGGCGCTGCCGTCCTTTTCAACGCAAACAAAGGCCCCTGGAAGGACTTGAATCCGCGCGACGTCGCGTTGCTCACCAAGCAACCGTTCCCCTTCAAATCCTTCGCGGGTGCAAAGCTCGTGAAAGCGGACGGGTGGAACTTCTGCGTGCCGGCCGCGCGGCTCGTCAACCCGGGCGTCATCGAGGCCAACCACAACGCCAGTTGCGCCTTCGGCATGGCGACGATCCTCGAAGCCGAGAAGGAGGTGACGGTGAACTTGCAGCAGGAGGGCATGAAGCTCGCCATTGACGGCGAGAGACGCGAGCGCGACGTGAAGCTCCAGCCTGGTAGCCACCTGCTGCTGGCGTTCGCCCGCAATATGTTCGGCCACGACAAGGAAAAGGCGGTGCGCTTCATGAATCCGCAGGGATTCACACTCCGCAATCCGCTGAGGTCCGACACTCCCAATGAATGGGTCTTCATCCGCCTGCCCGAATTCGCCGTCGCCACGAACGACATCGTCTGGGGACCGTATCGCGACCGCGAGTTGCCCATCGGCAAGCTGGCGCGGGATTACGTCAAGCAGTCGGACGAATGGCTCACCGCAATCAAGGACCACACCGATCTTCAGCAAGTTTTGGGCAGAAGGTGCGAGCAAATGCTGGGAAGCGAGATGTTCGTCCAAGACACGTTCTGGCAGTTCACCCAGCGACAGGTGGTCGGCGACGCCGCCTCGCTCGTATCGAATCCCTCCGGCGCGCTCCACGACAATCCCGAGTTCACCACCATTCAGCCGAGCAAGGACGGCGACGTCGAATTACTCTACGACCTCGGCGAGCAGAATTGCGGTTACTGGAACTTCGATCTCGTGGCCGACGCCGGCGTGCAGGTGGACATCTTTGCCGTGGAATATATCGCGCCGGATGGCCGCATCCAATTCCCATGGGGCAACCGGAACGGCCTGCGCTACATCACCAAGCAGGGCCACAATCAGTTCACCTCGCTCAAGCGCCGCTCCGGCCGCTACGTCTTCCTGACGCTGCGCAACCAATACGCGCCCGTGCGCATCCGCCATTTCAACCTCATCGAGTCCACCTACCCGCTCGACTACATCGGCAGCTTTAGTTGCAGCGACGCGCGGCTCGATCGCATCTGGGACATCTCCACGCGCACGCTCAAGCTCTGCATGGAAGACACGTTCACCGATTGCCCGCTCTACGAGCAGACGCATTGGGTCGGCGACGCGCGCAACGAATCGCTCCTCGCTTACGGCGTCTTCGGCGCCCACGACCTTGCCCGCCGCTGCATCAACCTCACCGAGCAATCCCTGGAGCGTTATCCCATCGCCGGCTGCCAGACGCCGTCGTGTTGGGACGTGCTGATTCCAGCGTGGAGTCTCCTGTGGGGCATCTCGACGTGGGATCATTACTGGGAGACGGGCGACAAGGAGTGGCTGCGCGGCGTCTATCCGGCGGTCATCCGCAACCTGAAAGGCGCGGAACAATTCGTGGACAGCCGCGACCTGTTCACCGGCCCGTTCTGGAACTTCTTCGACTGGGTGAACATTGACCAGAACCAGAAAACCGTTCTGCACAACAGCCTGTTCGTCGTGGGCGCGGTTGACGCCGCGCTGAAGGAAGCCGACGTGCTGGGCGACACCACACACGTGCCGTGGCTCAAGTCCCTCCGCGCACGCCTCGTCGGCGGGATCAACCGGCTCTGGGACGACACCAAGCAGGCTTACCCCGACTCGATCCGCGAAGACGGTTCGGTCAGTTCCTCGATTTGTCAGCACACGAGCTTCCTCTCGCTGCTTTACGATGTGGTGCCGCAAGAACACGTTGCCGCCGCCGTGAACAACGTGACGAACCCGCCGCCGAAGATGGTGAAGGTCGGCTCGCCCTTCGCTGCGCTTTACCTCTACGAAGCCTGCGAGAAACTGGGTTTGGACGACGCGATCCTCCAAGAAATCTACAAGCAATACCTGCCGATGGTGGAAGCCGGCGCCACGACGGTTTGGGAGAGCTTCCCGAGCGGCACGACCGGCGGCGGCGGCTTCCCGACGCGCAGCCATTGTCACGCGTGGTCGAGCGCGCCGTCGCGCTTCCTGAACCGGATCGTGCTGGGCATCAAGGACACCTCACCCGGCGCCGCCACGGTGCAAATCAGCCCACGCCTGAACGGCCTCACCTGGGCGCGCGGCACCACCGCCACCGCCCGTGGGCCGGTAAGCGTGAGTTGGAAACTCGACGGCCAGACACTCAACGTCACCTACACGGCCCCCGCCGGCGTGAAAGCCGAGTTCGTGAAGAACGCCACGCACGACGGGCTGAACGTGGTGGTGAATGGGAAGAAGGTGGAGTAGCGGCCTTCTCCAAGAATGTACTAGCGGACGTGAGTCCGCTCTGATGGAAGACGCCTGTCGTTCAGGAAATGACCCGCCCAGGCGAGCTACTGCGTCTGTCTGAGCTGGGCTTCGATGTTGCGCAGCGTGTTTTTAAGCTGTTGCTCCTTCAACTCGGGGTCAACGTCTTGGATGTATTCCACCGCCATGAAGTCGTCGCCGCGCCGCCGGTTTTGAGGAGGCTCCAGGGTCTCAATGAGCATCGCTTCGAAAGCCGCAACCAGAGCCTCGGGCGTCGGCGCGGAAGTCGCCTTGATCAACTGGCCACTATCCGAAACCGCCGAGAGACCGAACCAAGAGAACCGATTCCAGCGCCCGGACAGGCGGTCAAGTGTGTGTTCATACAATCGCTGCCCCAGCGGACGCTCGACTGCGCGCCCGACATAAACCACCGAGTGATGATCGTAGAGGATGTAAACGCCACGTTGCTCGCCAAAGTCCACGCTCTTGGCGCCAACTTGTTGCCGGCCGAAGAGTCGCGGACGGCTGCGCCAGACCACCAGTTCGCGTTGCCAGTACATCCCGAACGCGCGAATGACATCGTCGGAGAGTTCCTCGCCGGTCTCGGTCTCCGGTTGATCGGCTTTGGCCCGCAAGGCAAACGTGCCTTTAGCCACGCGCACGAACTGCGACGATGACCCTTCGCGTTTGATAGAAGTGGCGATCTGCGCGTTGACGGTGGCGGACGGCGTGGCGCCGTCAGTGCTTTTGAGACCGCGAGAAAGAATCCGCTCAGTGATCTGCTGGTAATGAAGTGGTTCTGGTGATTCCTTCAGGACAGTGATGATGGCTTCCTTCCAAGATTTCTCGCTCATGAGTGACGCTCCCCTCAGTGGCAGGCCGGTGTTTGCCGGTGCAGGCTGTCTCGTTTCACGGCCACGACTTTGCGTGTAGGCGCGTGGCCTGTCCAGCGGAAATCCCGGTCTGCTGGCGTCGTGCGAAGGCAAGGAGCGCCTGAACCTGTCCCGTCCCCACCCGGTAGCAGCGAACGTGAGTTCGCTCAAACTGCCTGTCCGGGGCGTGCTTTGCGTCCGGAGCAGATGGATCGAACTGACGTTCGATGCTACGACCAGATGGCGAAAGGTCGGTCGGATTCCCTTCGCACCCTTTGCAGCCTTCGCGCGATCCGAAGCGTGCTGCCGGCATCTCGCCGACAGTTCTGAAATCCGGTCCTTCCGGCGAGGGCGCCGGAAGCACGCCCAACGTATTACCGCGCAGCCAGGCGGTCGGTCCCTCTTCCTTTGGGCCGACAGCGGCGGTCAACCGCCGCACTCCAGACGCTTTGCGAGGTACCACGGCTCCCGTTCTGCGCGCCAGCGTTTGGACTGCGTGCGTCTTCAGCGCCGCTTTCGGCGAGTGGTCAGGGATTCGTCCCCAAACCAGTGCTCAAGCGCGGCTGCCGCCCGGTTTGCATGCCACCCAGCCTACAACCTCACCCGACGAAGGCAATTGTGGAAAATGGTGCCCATTGCACCGACACGATAACGGTCCAGCGGAAATCCCGGTCTGCTGGCGTCGTGCGAAGGCAAGGAGCGCCTGAACCTGGCCCGTCCTCCCCGGTAGCAGCGAACGTGAGTTTGCTGAAACTCCCTACGTTGCGCCCAGGCCCGAGGTTTCACCTACGGTTTGCGGGCGCGGAAGAATCGCTGGTTCTCGACCGGATTCGTCCAGAAGAACATCCCGCTTGAATTCGTCAGCACCAGCGTGGACAAGTTGGACCAAGTGATCGGGTCCGCCAAGTTCGGCACGCTCTGAAGGTTATAGGTCACACCAGGTTGGCCTTCCAGCCGCAAGGCAAACAGGCTTCCGCCCAAGTGCAGCAACTCCAGTCGCAGCATGTCGTCCGTCACTTCCAGCGCACGGAAGAAACTGGGCGCAGAAGGTAAGATGACACCGGTCAGGTTCGTGACGCGTCCGCTGAGATGCAGGCGATGGAACTCCGGCCACAAGGTGCCGGCATTGAGATTCGTCGCGGCCAGGAGCGCGTAGTTGCGTCCGGACCGGCCATACAACGTGAGCACGGGCGACGGCGCGCCGCTCAGCAGCAGCACCGGCTCGCGTTCGACGACAATCACACGACCGGCAATCGTCGCTGTTGTGGTTACGAACTCGCCTTCGGCACGCTGCGCCTGGAGTTGTGAAAGCGCGACCGGCACGATGCCTGAACCTTGATTAGTCGTCGCGGTGAGACCCAGCGAAGCGATCATGCGGCTGGCAGCCGTGCGCAATGCGGGATCAAGCCGTAACGTCACTGCCAGCCGCCCGGCACTGACTTCGGTGGCCTGCACCGAAAGGACCTCCGGTCCGGAAGCGGCGATGGTTAGATTGGTCAATCGTTGCCCGTCTGTTTCCAACGTAAATGCGAGGTTTGTCACATCAAGCGTGGAGTACAGGTTGAGCGGCAACACAACACGTTCACCCGCCAGCAGGTTGGTCATCCCGGCGCTCAAGGTGAGATCACTCAAGACATCGTTCACCACGACGGCGAACTGTTGGGTCGCGCCCAGGACCGGCACGCCATTGTCACTGACCACGATCCAGAAGGCATTCGTGCTCGGGCCTTGCGTCTCGGTGGGCCGCCAGTGGAACAGGCCGCTGGTTGCGTCAAGGGTTGCACCCGCCGGCGCATTCGGGCCGAAGGTGAAGCGCAATTTATTGGGCGGCAGATCGAGGTCGGTGGCGATGCTCGTGAGGAGCAGCGTGAAACCTTCGTTGATCGTGCGGTTAGCCAGAGGTGCGAGGATCGGCGGCTGGTTCACCTCGCGTACGACCACGGTCACCGACGCCGTCGCACTCAGGGAGGGCAGACCGTTGTCGGTCACGCGCGCCACGAATAGGTTCGTGCCTGGGCCGTCGGTTTCGCCCGTGGGCCAGGTGATCAATCCGGTCGCCGACTGGATGCGGGCGTTCAATGGCGCGCTCAACAGGGTGAAGGTGAGCGTCTGGCCCGCGTTGGCGTCGGTTGCCGTGCTGTCGATCCACACGGTCTGGCCTTCGTCCACGATCTGGTCCGCACCCAGGCTGAGCGTCGGCGGGGTGTTGACCAGACTCACCATGGTCTGCGCGTCGGGCGAACCTGGAATCGGTTCGACGTTGCCCGCGGCATCCACCGCGGTGGTGTAGAAGGCGTAAGTGTGCCCGATCACGCCCGGGTAGAACGCGCTGGTTAGCGTCGTCCGCTCAAGCCAGCGCGTGAATGGGCCGCCATTGTCGGAGACCCAGATGTCAAAACCTGCGAGACCGCTGCCGCCAGCGTTGTCTTGGCCGCTCCATGCCAGCGGGATTTGAGCGTAGCACTCGCTTGGCAGTGCAGCGATGACACTGGTGGGCGGGGTGGTATCGCTCACGGTAACAGGTGCGTAGAGGAGCGCGTACTGGCCGGTGGAGTCGCGATCGAACAAATGCAGGATGTTCTCGCGGATGGGTCGCTTGCCCTGACCGATGAAGGTGCGGTCTGTCTGCCAGAAGTTCTCCGCAGGCAGGGTCGCGCCGCCAACGCGGCTTACGAAAATCAAGCGATACTGCCGCTCCCCGGTTGCGCCCTGTGGATCTGGCACGCGCAGGTAGCTGTAGCCGCTCGAGGACATCGTCGCCGTGAGCGATACCTCCAAATCCCCGGAGTCAGGCGCGCCATCCACCGTGGCACTGCGCACAACGGCGACCGGCTGCACCGTGCTGTCGCTGAGATACACGACGTCTGGTAGGTCCTCCTCGTCCGCGGTGTCGTTGACGAGGAAGTCGGGCAGGCCGTCGTCCGCCGCGTTGACGATGTGGAGCATCTCGTGAATCTCGACGCCGTCCACCAGCGAAAGCTGCGGGTGGCCGAGTCCGTCGAGGTGCTCGAAGGTAGCGCTGTAATCAATGAACAATCCTTGCAGCGACGAGGTGAAGAGCCATTTTGCGATGGCGTTCGTGCCGGGCGGGATGTCGCCGAGGTTCACCGTGAGCGACGGCGTGAGGTTCTGCCCGGCGACCTCGCTGGCGATGAGCTCGAAGTCAATGAGCAACCCCTTCTCGTTGTCCACGATCTCAGGCTGCCCGGAGGTGATGCGGACGTTGCGGGCCGTCCCCGCGCCAGTGTTCTGCACGATCATGCCGAGTGCATACGGAATGGCCGGCTCGAACTCCGCCGTGTGTGGATCGTCGCTGAACACGTCGCGTTGATGGAAATAGCGGATGGTCAGGCGTGGGTCGGGCAACACAGTGATGGGCGCGGGCGTGAGCGGGATGACGAATTGCTGCCCTTCCAGCGTGTAGCGCAACTCGCCGGCCACGAGATACGGCGTGGCCCCAAGCGGTGCGGCTTCGGTAGTCGGCAACAACGTAAACTCCGCGGCGCCGGTGGTGTTTGACGAAACGACGCCCGACCCGTCCACGCCACTGAGGCCCGTGAGGTTTGTGGCGGTGACGACGAAACGTTCGCCCGCGTTCGCGCCGGCCGAGTCGAAGAAATCGAGCCGGACGAACACGTTGTTCAGGCTCGTATCGGGCGTGCGGTTCTCGATTTCGAGCGTGGCGCGGAAGGCGTTTCGCGTGAGCACGAGGTCTTGGTCCAGTCGCAAGCGAACCTGCGCACAAATACCGTCGCCGTCCGACTTCCCACCGTGGCCACCGCGCGCGTCCCGCGGCGAAGCCGGTCCACCGCCCACCGGCACGATCATGCCGGGCGTGCATTCGCCACTCTCGAACACCACTGGGTTGACGTGAACCGAGCCACCGCCCTCACCCCCGCCTGTTGCACTCGGCACGGTGAAATCGCCCTTGTAGCAAACGCACTTGGCCATGCCCATAATGTCGAGGCCAATGGCGGCGCAGATGCATTCCATGGCTTTGGTGTTCACCGGCGCGCCCATCCACTCGCCGAGTGCCTTCGCCGCCGGGATCAAGCAATCGCAAATCATGCCCATCGCGCCATTGAGGGGTGACTTGATCAGGTTCGGCGCGTTCTCGATGATGCTGTCAATACAGCCCGCCAGCTCTTTCACGGCGAGCAGCGGTCGGATGTCCACCTTCACCAGATGCCACTGGCGGTCGTTGCCGCAGACCAGGAAATACAACGCCTCGATCTCGGGATATTCGCACTCGTCCCCGAACGCCCAGCCGCCATCCCGCGGTCCTCGCGCCTGAGGCGACGGCGAACCGCCGCCGGTCGTGTGCGCGCGAATGGCATCCACAGCGCGTTGATCGGCATCCGGCTGCAACTGGATCAACACCGGGATCGTGATGGAAGATCGCGCCGGCAGTTCGCCGATGTCGCGGATGAGCGGCGTGATCTTGTAGGTCGCGGTGTCGCGCACGTTGAGCACCACGCCCTGCGCCGCGAGCAGGCCATGATTGGTCAACGTGATCTCCGTCTGCGTGACTTCGCCGGGGAACACCAGCGGCACGATCAACGGCTGGTCCACCGTCACGACCGGCCACGGCACGTTGGCCTCGAAGGTCGTCTCCAGCGTCATGCGATAGCGATCCGCCACTTCGGTCGGCACGACGCTCCAGCGGTAGGCGACCGTTTGCACCGCGACGAACGCGCGCACGCTGTTGGTCAGCCCCGCCTCCACCGTCACGGGCGACGAATACATGTCGTGCTGCGGCGCTTCGGCCTGGAGCGTGTAAGGCCCTTCCGTCAGATCGAGGAACAACGCGGTGCCGTTCGTCCCGGTCAGCGTTTCGGCGACCACCGCCCGGCTGAAGGGATCAAGCAGACGCACCGTCGCGCCCGCCACGCGCGGCTGGCCCGCCGTGTAATACGTGTTCTCGTCCTCGACGAGCACTTCGAGCGACCCGCGCGCCTCGGACAACGCGATGAACCGGAACGGCACGGGCAAGGCGCTCGCGCCGCCCAGCACCGCAAGCTGGCCGTCGTAAGCCGTGAGCGGCAGGTCTGTCGGTGGCGTGAGCTGGAGTGTGACCGAGTTGGTTTCACCCGGCGCGAGCGGCGGGAGCGGATTCGGATCGGCCACCGCCAGCCAGGAGACTTGCGGCAAGACGATTTGCACCGGGCCGCTCGTAGCGCCGCCCTGGTTGACGACGTCAAACGTCACGAGCTTCTGCCCGCCGATCACCATGCCGGCTGTGAGCGAAGCCGGCTGGGCGAGGAGTTCCGCCTGGAGCGCGCGAATCGTGATGCTGACGGGCAAATCCATCACCACGCCTTCCGTGCTGGTAACTCGTAGCGTGAAGTCCGCGGGCGACGGCATCTCCGCCGTGACCGCGATGCCGTAGCTCAGGGCCACCATGCCGTCCGCGGGCAAGGTGTTCGTGGCGAGCGTAGCTGTGACATTCAAGTTCGCGGGCACGTTGACCGGCATCACCGCCAGGCCGGTGAGCGGCGCGTCCCCGAGATTTCGCAGCACGGCCGAACCGCCAACGCTGGCATCGGGTGCGAGCGTGAGCGCGAGACTCGCAGGCTCGAACTTCGCGCCGAGCAACGTGAACGTGTCTTGCACCGGCGCGGAGGGTTCGCCGGGATGCGCCGCGCCGATGGTGTAGATGCCGGCTTCGTTCGCCAGCGGGCGGAAGTTCACGGCGAACGTGCCATCCGCCTGCGCCAACGCGGCGATGACACGTCGGAAGCCACTCCGCGCGATGTGGATGTTCACCAGCTTGCCCTCCGGCGACTGCCCGTTGGCCATCGTCACCTGGCCGGTCATCGGCACGAGCGACCCGGCGGGCGCAGTCGAGACCGCGGTTTGCACGGTCACAGAGTATTCAGCGACGACATGAATGGGCGCGCTGCTGACGCGCGTGTTGTTGGCTTCGTCCACCTCAACGGCGGCGCCCGCGGCATCGGCGGTGACGATCATCCAGTAGTCGCCCGGTTGCAGCGGTAGGAACGTGGTGATGCTCTGTTGGAAGCTGAGTCCGGGCGCGATGGATTCGTTGCTTTGGTTGAAGGTGAATTCGCCCACGAGTGTGTCGTTGCCAGGCAACGGATCGTCTGACAGCCAGACACGCTGCACGATGGCGTTGCTCAGCGGCGCCAAGCCAAGGTTTGCGACGCGGAATGAGAGGCTGGCCATCTCTTTCGTGAAACCGGACGCCGGTCCGCTGAGCTCCGTGATTACCAGATCGGGGAGGTTGATATCGGTCACTTGTAGCTCAGCGGCGCCAGAGTGGAAACCGGCCGCGGAGGCGGTCAGGGTTGCGGGCTGCGTGCCATCGGGTGTGCCGTCGTTCACGGCACTCACCGTGAACACGGCGGAATTCGTGCCCGTCGGGATGGTGAGGGTCGCGGGAGCGGTGGCTTCCGTGGTGTCGCTGCTGGTCAGGGTCACAACGAGATCATTTGTCGCGGGTGTATTGCGGGTGACGGTCGCCAGCGTGTTGCTTCCTTCAGGCAACAGCGTGCGGTCGAGTGTCAGTGAAAGCGTCGGGCCGTCGTCATCGAGGATCGTGAGCCGGTTCGTCGCCGGGTCGCCCAACCGCGCCCCGGTGAGCGATGCGGTGACGTAGGCGGCCACACCGACCTCGCGTGTGCCGTTGAGGAGCGAGTCGTCAACCACCTGCAGCGCGAAGCTCGCCGAGCTCTCGTTGGGTGGAATCGTCACGAGGAATGGTACCGTCACATGGTTCGAGTCGCTGCTTTCAAGCTGTAGGGTGAGTCCCCGGCTTGTGGCCGCGACGCGATACACCGTGCCCGCAACCGTTCCGGCGTTCTCTGATACCGAGGCAGGAATCAGGGCGAGCAAGACGGTCGGGAAATCGTCGTCCAAGACTGAAACCGCCGACGCACCGCTGAGGTGACCCGCCGCCGACGCGGTGAAGGTGACCAACGCCGGTGACTCGATGAGCGTGTCCGGCGGGGCGGCGAGGTTGAAGCTGGCGGAGTTGGAGTAAGCCGGGATGGTGACTGAAATCGGCGTGATGAGGTCCGTGGGACTCTGACTGGAGAGGCTGACGACGAGCGGTTGATCCGTAGCCGGGTTGCGGCTCACGGTGACCGGTAGGGTCAGGCCTTCGATGATTGCGCCCTGAGCAGGAGACAAAACAAGTTGTGGCGCGTCCACGTTCAGTATGTTGAGCGTGGCCATGCCATTGGTGAAACCGCTTGCGCTCGCGGTGATTATTACTCCGGCGTCTGCGTCCGGAATGTGATCCCACTGCACGGTGGCGGTGAACGTCGCCGAAGCCTGGCCGGCGGGAATCGTGACGCTGGCCGGGACGGTGACTTCGTTCGTGTCGCTGCTGGCCAACGCCACCACCAGCGCGTTCGACAGACTTCCGTTGCGCGCGATCAACGCGCCAAGATTCGGGTTCGCGGTGTTCTCGGGCACACTGGCAAACGGCAGCGTCACGGTGAGAGTTGGCGGCACGAACGTCGTGTTTGCTGCCCAGGCCGTGTTGTTCGTCTCAACGGACTCGACCATTTGCGCGTCGCTATCCACGACGACGCTGAAGCACACGTCGCCCGCGAGACCGGTCACCGGTAGAAAGACAGACTGGGTGCGCGCTTGGCCGACGCCCACAGCGAGTTCGTTGGTGGCGAAGAAGCGGGCCAGCAGCACAGCAGGACTGTTGGTGGCGGCTCCGGCTGCATAGATCGCCTCCGTCCAACCCGCCGTGGCGAGGGCCGAGCCGGTGTTGGTAACGGCCCAAGTGACTGCGACTGGCTTCCCGGGGAGGGCGACGGGCGGCGAGATCACGTACGCGGCGACAAAGTCGGGCAGCGGTGGCATGGTGAGCGAGATCGAGCGGGTGCCGATGTTATTCGCATCATTGGCCTCGACCTGGGCGTTGTTCGCGTCGGCAGCGACCACGAGGTAATACGTCCCCGCGCTCAAGTTGTCCTGGAGTGGCAACGTCACCGTCGCACCATTCGTGTAACTCTCACCTGCTCCCAATGGTCCACCGCTCCAATCCGGCGCGAGCGGGATGGATTGTGCGGTCAACGTGGTCGTGGTGGACAAATAGACGCGATCGCGCCATGTCGCGCCCGCAGTCGCCGAACCGCCGTTGCGCACCACCCACGTGACGGTGAGCGACTCGCCAAATTGCGCGGAAGGCTTGGAGATGGTGACGCTCGTGACGGTCAGGTCTGCCGCTGAAACAATCGTGGGGTTGGTGCTGATGAAGGTGTTGTTGGTTTCGGTTGTCTCAAACCAAGCGTGAGGACTGTCCGCCATTACGATGAGGTAGCGCGTGGCGGAGGTGCCGGCGGGCAAAACGACCAGGTTGGTGGCGCTGTGGGACTCGCCCGCGCCGAGTGCCTGGTCGGTCGTGAATTCCCCGAGCAAGACATCGTTGCCGACCGTGCGATCCGTGGAGAGATACACCGCATCGGTGCGCGGCCCCACCGCGGGGTTGGTGCTCGCGTTGGCGACCGTCCACACCAGCGCCATCGGTGTGCCCACCGACGCCACTGCCGGCGCAATGGTTTCTGCGACTGCAAAGTCCACCGGCGCGGGCACCGTCACCGCGAGGACAAATTGATCGTCCGTCGCTTCGCCATTCAGGAGATCGCCGTCCTGGTTCATCGGGTTGCCCACGAGATCGTTGATCGCCGGGCCGAGGGTCAGGGTGTAGTCGCCGGGTTCCATCTGAGATGCAAACGTCACACGCCAGGTCGTGTTCGAGAGCAGTTGCGGCGCGTTGACTGGGATCGCCCCCGCCGGCCCGGTCAACGAAACGTCGGCCGTGGTGAAGCTCGATGAGCTCAGCGCTTCACTGAACGTGAGGATGAACTGATCGAAGGTGTCTGTGATCGTCACCGCAGGCCGCGTTGAAGTCACTGATGGCCCGGTCGCAAAGAGCAGAGTCAGCAGAACGCCATTCGTCTGGTAGGAGGGGATGAACTCAACGCTCTTCCCGGCGTCAGCGCCGACGAGGCTGGCGAACTGTCCGCTGCGTGCGCCGCAGGTCAGAATCTGGAAGGTGTCCGAGAGGTCCGGCGCGTAGTTATTGATCAGCCGCAGGTCCAACGAACCTTCCAGCTCGGCGTTGCCAGAGACGAGGAGCTGGTCGTACTGCGTTCCGGCGTTGGTCCCGCCCACCTCGGCGATGATTGTCCCGTTCGGCGACTGGGTGTAGTTGCCAAAAATTGTCAACTGGCCGGCGGAGCTGCCCGGCCGCACGGCGCCGGCATTAAGCACGTCACCCTGAAGGAAGCCGATGCCTGAGAGTTCACCGCCGGTGCCGAGCTGCAACTCGCCCACGCTGGCCAGGCTGTTGGTTGGCAAGGTGAATTCCGCATTGGCGAGCGCGAGTTGGCTGGCGCTCAGGAGATTTGTGCCCGCCAGGTTGATTAACACGCCCGCCCCCGTGCCTGTCGCTTGCGTCAGGTCCGACAGCAACACCTTGCCGGTGGCATCCGACCGGAACTCGAATGGTCCGCCGCCATTCGCGCCACTGCCGCCGCCGCGAAGTGTCTGCAATCCTGACAGGTCAATCACCCCGCCGTCGTTGGCCACAACCAGCAGGCGCAAGCCTCCGAGACCACTGAAAACGCCTTCCACGTTCGTGACCGAGGAGAAGTCGAGTCGGGTGCCAGCGCCCGAGACGGAGAGGAGGGTGCGCTGCTCGTTGATGCCAAAGCTGCCGGAAGATGAGAACGATTGGATGGACGATGGCAGCGTGTAGGTGGCACCGCTACTCAAGAGGAACCGTGACAGGTCAACGGTGGTCAATGTGCCGTGCTGGAATACTCCGGAGCCGCTGAGACTGAGGGTGCAGTCGCTGAACTCAGCCAGCGCGGGCGCATTGAAGTGCGCGCTTTCCGGCACGATGAGGCGGCAGCTTTGCAGCGAGGTTAGAAATGGTGCGCTGAGTTCGCCGCCGGTGGGTAGTTGGAACTGGGTTGCGCTGGCGCCGGTGAGTTGCGGAAGTTGCACGTCAGAACCTGCGCAGTTGACCAGAATCCCGGCTCCGGTGCCGGTCAGTTGCGCAACTGCGCTCAAGCGAATGTTACCCGTCGCATCAGTGCGGAATTCGAGCGGTCCGCCCCCGTTGGCGCCGCTGCCGCCGCCGCGAATGCTGCTCACTCCGGAGAGATCCACTTCGCCGCCATCCGCGGCCACGATGAGCTGCAGCAATCCGCCCAGGCCACTGAACACCGCCTCGAACGTCTGGAGCGACGACAAGTCCAGCCGCGTGCCCGGACCTTGCACGGACACGACCGTGCGCTTCTCGCTGATGCCCATCCCACCAGACGAACTGTAGCCGGTGACGGAAGTTGGCAGGGCGAACGTCGCCCCGGAACTCAGCAGAAAACGGGAGAGGTTCACATTCGTCAGGCCGGCAAGCGCGGCAGTGGCTCCGGAACTGAGTGTCAGACGACCGCTCGTGAACGAATAGGCCATCGGCAGAATGAGACGCGCACCGTCCTGAGCGGCGAGCTGGGCGCTGTCCACCAACGTCGGGCCGTTCGCGGTGAAGGTGGTGTTGCTGCCTTGGGCGGTGAGTCCCTTGCTGGCGTTGACGGTCAAACCGCCGTTCACCCACGACGCGCCGGACGTGACGGTGAAAGTGCCCCCCGAAACCAGCAGTGCTTCCTCACTCTGCAAGCTGCCAACGGTAATGTTGTTCGCCACCGTGATCGTGACGAGGCCGGCAACGTCAGCAACCACGTCATTCGTGGCGTTGGGAACGAAGTCGCCGCTCCAATTGAGGGGATCACTCCAGTTGACCCCATCTCCGCCGCCGTCCCAAAACACCAGATTGCTGGGCACGGTAACCGTCAGCGTGGCCACCACGCTGGTCACGGCGCCGGCTGAGTTGGAAACCGTGACGGAATAGTCCCCCGTCAGGTTGGTTTCGGCGCTGTCGAATACGAGCGTGTTGCGCGTTTCGCCGGACAAGTCACCGCTGTTGAAACGCCACTGGTAACTCAACGGCGGGCTGCCGTTCGCGAGGACTTGGAACCGAACCGGGCTGCCGCGCTCGACGGTTTGGCTGGCGGGTTGCACCAGGATGGATGGCAGATTGGTGCCGAGATTCGTACTCGCCAGGGTGCGCAGTTCAAACTGGGTGGTCTGGTGGAACGGTTCGAAACCGCGGCCGGCGTCAATCGCGAGGCCGTTGAAAGTGGCGAAGCCACCTGACAGTGAGCTGTAGGTGACCACCGGAAAGACGCTCCCAGGTTCAGGCGAGAAACCGTTCGTCACCGTCACATTCAGCTTGCCCGCCAGTTGTGCGGGGCCGTTGATGACCACCTGATCGAAGTCAGCCGCCGCGGTCGGGCCACCGATCTCGATGTCGAGTTGCGCGGTGTCGCCCTGGGTGAAACCACTGTTAAAGGTGAGCCGCCCCGCGGAAGCGCCGGGGCTGATGCGACCGGCGTTGTGGAATTCCACGCCGGACACATTGAACGTGCCTGCCCCTGCCAGCAGCGCGCCAGCATGATTCAGGAGCGAGTTGCCGCCGAACGTGAGCGTGGCGTTGGCGAGCCGGATCGCACCGGTATTCTCATGGTTCGCGCCAGAGGCGGTAATGGTGGTGCCGGTGCTGGCCAACACGTCCCCCTCGTTGCGTAGCTCGGCGTTGACGGTGCGCGCGCCCCCGGAGCCGGGTCGGAGTTCCAACCCACCCCCCGCGCGGTTGCGGAGTGCATCCCCGGAAACATTTAGCGTCGCAGAGTAAGAGCCGTTGAAGCTGTCCAACGCCAGTGTGCCGAAGTTGTTCCAGCCGTTGGTCCAGTCCAGTGTGGCGTGGCCATCGCCGCCGCCTTGCACCCAAAGAGTGACGTTGGTCAGGTTGTCGGAAGCGAGGGTGTTGACACCCCAAAGCAACATCGTGGTGGGCGCGATGGGCGAGCCCGTGATTCGCAGCAGCGAATTCCGGATGCGCGCCGAGCCTTCAAAGCGCCCGCCCGCTTCCTCAATGTTCCCCGAGAGATCAAGATAGTAACCCTCTGCACTGACCACACCTTGATTGACGAGCGTGCCGGAAAGCCAGCGCGATCCGCCGCTGCCGGCGCCAGAAGCAATCAGACCCGTCGCCCCGTTGGTCAGTCCGGCGCCGGTGGCGTTTAAGGCCGACGTGTAACCGCCGTCGTAGGTCTGTAGGCGGATCGTGCCGAGGTTGAGACTCCCGTTGGTGCTGGTGGTCAACGTGGTGTGGCTGTAACGGCTTCCCCCCTCCACCCACAGCGTGGTAGCGGGCGAGAGGTTATTCAGCAGCGTGCAGTTGGCGGCAGCAATGAGGGTGTTGGTCTTCGCGGCTGATGGAGCAACGTTGATCACGCCGTTGCGCACGTAGAGGGAGCCGGTGATCTCGCCACCGAGTAGGTTGAAGTCGCCGTCGGCCCAGGTGCAAGCCCCCGATGCGTTGATGGCACCGCCACGCTGATTCCAAACCCGGTCCGCGCCCTGACAGTAGAGGCTCGTGCCTGCTTCCACGGTAAGTGTGCCTTCATTGTCGAGGCTGGCGGTTAGGTAACGCGGCCCACCCGTGCCGGCATTGATCTCCAGCACACCCGAGGCAGCATTGTGCAACCTGCCCGTGCTCACCAGAAGATCGCTCTCATATGCGCCGGAGATGCTCTGAAGCCGAATCGTTCCCTCGTTTGTGAAGTTGTCCAGGGCCGTAAGCACTCCATGCATACCGTTGCCACCGCCTTGCACCCAAAGCGTGGTGTTGGTGAGATTGTCCGTGGTGAGCGTGGTTGCCCCGTGCAACGAAATCGTCGTCGGCACGGGAGCCGCATGCGTGACTTGAACTTCACCACCAATGAGCGCCACGGAGCCTTCCAGCGTTCCCCCGTCCGCCTGATAAGTGCCATAGAGACTGAGGAAAATCCCATTCGTTGCCAGCACCGCGCCCTGGTTCACCAACCATCCGGAACAAGATCGACTCCCGCCGCTGCCAACCCGGGCTTCGATAATGCCGGTGGGTCGGTTCACGAACCCGGCGCTTGTCGTATTGAGCACCGAGTTCCATCCCCCATCCGTGGTTTGCAGGAGCACCCGCCCCGCGTTGACGGCATTCGTGGCCGCAGCCAGGGTGGCGTGGCCGTATTGCCCACCGCCGCGGACCCAAACCTGAGCAGTGAGGGATTCGTTGGCCAGCAACGTCGTGGTGCCAGACACCGAGACTGTTGAGTCTGACAGAACTGAATCGTGAATGCGCAACGAGCCGTTCATGACCCAAACCGTGCCTTCAATGGATCCAGAAGCGAAGTCGAGGAAGCCGTCTGCCCAAGTCCAGGCCCCGTTGGCCACCAGTGCCCCTTCTTGTCGCAGGGTCTGGTTCGCGCCGTTGCAGTGGACGCCGATGCCCGCAGCGACTTCGATCAGGCCGTGGTTCTCGATGCTGGCGTTCACGGTTCGCGCTCCCCCACTGCCCGGCTCCACTCTCAACACGCCGCCCGCCGCGTTCACCAGCTTGCCCGTGCTCACGTTGAACGTTTCCTGCCAGCCTCCATCCAGCGTGCGGAGCAGGATCGTGCCCGTGTTCGTGAAATCGTTCATCGAGATCAACGTGGCATGGCCACCCGCACCGCCCCCTTGAACCCAGAGAGTGGTGTTTGGGAGATTGTCCGTGAGGAGCGTCGTAGTGCTTCGCAACACCAGCGTGACATTGGTGGCCGGGGAGGCGCTGATACGGAGGTTTACGTTGTAGAACACACCATCGCCAAGCACCTGCCCGCCGGCGGACTCGTAGGTGCCGAAGAACGGCAGGGCGTAGTCGGTGGCATTGATGAGGCCGCGATTGATCAGCTCGCCCTCGAAACTGCGCGGCCCGCCGCTGCCAGCCCGTATCCCGATTTCGCCGGTTGTGTCGTTGGTGAACCCTCCTGAGGCCGTTAATCGCGAGGCCCAGCCGCCGTCGGCCGTTTCCACCTGCACGAGCCCGCGGTTGATCGCGCCAGGCTGGAGGTCGAGCACGCCGTGACCGGTAGCGCCACCACCTTGGACCCGCAGCGTCTGTCCGGCCGCCAGCACGCCGGAAAAGGAGCACGCGCCCAGGGCGACGAAGTCCGCAGGGTTTGTGGCCGTGGAAGCAACGTTCAACGTGCAGCCCGTGAGTCGCACCACACCACTAAACGCACCGCCCTGGTAGTTTACGGTCGTGGAACTAAAGGCGAACCCGTTTGAGGCGATCAGGCTACCGGCAGCAAGAGTGAACGGGCGCGAGCAAGTCAGGCTGTGCACTGCGGCGTCGCCGCCATTGAACAGAACTGATTCGCTGGCCAAGGCAATGACGGCATCATTCGTGGGGCCCGGCACGGCATCTCCGCTCCAGTTCAGGGGATCGTGCCAGGAAACGCCATCGCCGCCGCCGTCCCAAGTGACGCTCTGGGCGAAGAGCACTGGCGTGGTCAGGAGGGCAATGATCGAGTAAGGCAGTCGAGTTCTCATAGGCTTGGTCCTGAGAGTTCAGTGAATCGTGCGTAGTCTAATTCGGTAACGCAGGGCTGTCACGGGTGAATCGCCGCGGTTCGAACATTTCTGCCGATCGGTCTCGACAACTTGTGGCATGCAGGAACTGAACGGAGCGGAAGCGACCAGTGCGGTTGCCCGGTCACACCGGCGGAGTCAGCGCGAATTGGCGCAACGGAGTGCCAGGCGTTGGGAGGACTATCCGCAGGTTCGAAATCGCGCAACGAGGTGAATCACCGCGCGCCATGGCGATCTGGAATAGCATGCGCCGCGTCGGCTGGTCTCTCGTTCGTTTGCGTTCGATTTCGCGATGAAACGAGGTCAAGGGGGTTGACGAGCCCCCACCTCTCCGCAAGCTTGTTCCGTACGAAAGACATCTTATGAGCGATATGCCGGAATACGTTGGCCAGTGGCCCAATCTCTGCGGCTCGGAGCCGTTGTTGGAAAGCACCATTCGTGAGCAGCGCGACCGGCCAGCATTTCTGGCCGAGAGCCGGATTGATTTTGGCGGCATCCAGAGCGCGTGCGCCATCGCGCTCCACATGCACCAGCCACTCATCCCCGCCGGAGGGCACGAGCTGGCGACCGCCGAGATCATCAGCAATTTAAAACACATGATGGACAACCCGGGCACCGGCGATAACCACAATGCCTCGGTGTTCCACTGGTGCTACAAGCGCATGGGCGACTTCATCCCACAGTTGATGGACGAGGGCAAACAGCCGCGCGTGATGCTGGAATACTCGGGCACGCTGTTGCACGGCCTGCGCCAGATGGGGTTGCACGACGTCCTGGATAACCTCAAGCGCATCACGTGCGATCTGCGTTACCGCTCGGCGGTGGAATGGCTTGGCTGCCCTTGGGGACATGCCGTGGCGCCGTCCACACCGGTTCAGGATTTTCGGCTGCACGTTCGCGCCTGGCAACATCACTTCGCCGCCCTTTTCGGCCTCGAGGCGCTTGGGCGGGTGCGCGGTTTTTCGCCATCGGAAATGGCGTTGCCCAATCATCCGGATACCGCCTACAAGTTTGTGAAAACACTGCGCGACTGCGGCTATGCCTGGGTGCTCGTGCAGGAGCACACCGTCGAGCGCCCGGAGAACGGGCACGGGCCGGAGCACAAACACCTGCCGCACCGGCTCGTTTGCCGGAACTCGCGCGGCGATGAATCCAGCATTATCGCCATCCTCAAGACGCAGGGCAGCGACACGAAGCTCGTGGCTCAAATGCAACCCTACTACGAGGCGAAAGGACTTTCCCGCCGGGCACTCGCCGGCAAGCAAGTCCCACCGCTGGTGACTCAGATTGCCGATGGCGAAAACGGTGGCGTGATGATGAACGAGTTTCCGCCGAAGTATCTCGAAGTCGCGCGCGAAAGCTCGGGTTCCCACACGCCGCTGATGAACGCAACCGAATATCTCGAACATCTCGCGGCGCTCGGAATCAAGGACAGCGATTTCCCGGTCGTTCAACCAATCCATCAGAAGCAGATTTGGGCACGCTTCAAACCCGGCGAGGGGAGCGAACGCTTGTCCGCGGTCATCGAGCAGATCAAGAAGGAGGATCATCGCTTTCACATGGAAGGCGGCAGTTGGACGAACAGCATTTCCTGGGTGCAGGGTTACGAAAACGTGCTCGGGCCGATGGAGCGTGCCAGTTCACATTTCAACGAGAAGGTGCTCAAGGCTGGCGTCCCGACGAGCGATCCGCGTTATCTTAACGCCTTGTTCCACTTGCTGTGTTCGCAGACGAGTTGCTACCGCTACTGGGGGCAGGGAATCTGGACCGAGTACGGCCGCGAGCTCTGTCGTCGGTTGGAAGCGATCCTCGAACACGACTTCTGAGCCGGGCGATCCTGGTGACCGCCGCCATGCTTGACGGAGAGTCGGGCCAGGGCGGAGCTCAGTCCCGGGTGGCGTGCGCGCGGCTTGGGTTGCGGCAGCCCACCACCGCCCGGTGCGGCGGTTTAGCTCCACTTTACCCGCAACACCCCAGGGCGCTGGCGCAGATCGAAGAGCAAGCGCTCGGAAACTTCGAACCTCGTCACTTTGAGGAGTCTCAGGTCGCAGGTGATGGTCCTCTGCTTTCGCGTCAGGTCGTAGTCGAATTCCACGGTCTTGACCTTCGCTCCCTGGGCCTCGATGGCTTGCTTGAGCTGAGAATCCGACCACGCGTCCTGTTCGAGCGTGACCACCAGCGTGGCATACCTGTCGGCGGGGATGTGTTTCTCAAGCCGCGGCAGCGCGAACAAGATAACCAGCGCGATCAGGAGGCCGGCGCCGCCTAGCAGAAACTCACCACTCCCGAACGCCAGCCCCAACACCGTCACAAACCACAAGCTCGCGGCCGTGGTCACCCCACGGATCATGTTCTCATGGCGGATGATCGTCCCCGCCCCGAGGAAACCGATGCCCGTCAGGATGCCCGCCGCCAACCGGGCCGGATCGGGCCGCCACGCGGATCCGGCGGTAGCGCTTTCCACAAAGAGCAACTCGGACAGCATCATGGCGAGGGCGGCGGCCACGCAGGCGAGTGAGGTCGTGCGCAGGCCCGCAGCGCGGCCCTTGCTTTCGCGCTCGAACCCGATGATCAAGCCGGCAGCAAACGCCGCCAGCGCGCGAAGAGCGATCTCGGGAGCGGTCAGAGCGATAATCATGGTGGCAGAGTGGTTGCGTTTTCGGACTCAGTTGGTGACGGTCACGGAAGCCAGTCGTAGCGTAAACGCGTTGAGAATCCAGCGAAATCCGGCAACGGCAGCCAGCGTTGAGTCGTTCAGCAGGTAACCGTCCTGGGCCGAAGAAACCGGCGGCCGGCTTACGCCGGCCGCCAGAAACCAAACCCAAGTTCAGAAGAGTGCGGAGGGTTGCCCCTCACGCATACCAGCAGAGCTATGGTGAGACTTTTTGCCCGCACCCAAGAGCGGCACGGACGGAGTGCAACACCTCATCCCGGTTACGTAGATGCGGCGTCGTTTTCATGACTCCAGCCAAGCAGGCTCCGTGCCCGGGGCGCTTGGACCAGAAAGCACCGCACCTCCCGTGGTTTATTGAGGGTAGCTTGCGGCTGGTTTGTCCAACTCTGGGGCGTAGTTGTCCCGGCTGGAGACAATCAGGGACCGAGCGCTTGTGGGAGGAGGCCGGGCACAAATCTCCGAATCTCGGCGTCGGCAGGCAGCGCCTGCAAAACATTCACCCCAGCAAGTCTTGCAGGGCAATGTTTTCAAGTCCCGGGCGGACGAGGTCCGCCGCAGTCAACTGCTCCGAAGGAAACGTCTGGGCCACTGCCACGCACCGCATGCCGGCGGCTTTGGCGGCTTGAATGCCATTCACCGCGTCCTCGATCACAACGCAGTCGGCGGGCGCGAGGCGGAGCTTCCGCGCTGCCGCAAGGAAGAGATCGGGCGCAGGTTTCTTGTACGCGGCATCCTCGGCAGAAACGATTGCGTCCCAAGATTCGGGTGGCAGACCGATCTGCCGCAAGTTCGCTTCGATCTTGATGAGATCGGCACTGGAGGCGACGGCGATCTTCAAACCGGCTCGCTGGCACGCGCACACCAGAGCCTGCGAGCCGGGAAACGCTCGCAACTGACGCGGCACCAGGTCGAGGTAGATTTCGTAAGTGCGTTTCTTGGCGGCGGCGATGTCGAGCGGGAAGCCGTATTTCTCCGCCACGCCGCCGAGATAGCGATCCTCGCCCGTGCCGACAAACGGAATGAAATCCTCCGGTTGCACGGCCAACCCGCGCTCGCGAAACATGGCCACCGCCGCGGCGTTGATGAGCGGCTCGGAGTCCGTCAGCACGCCATCCATGTCGAAGATGACAGCTTTCATCACCTACTTTCCTCCGTGCCGGGTTGACCCGTCAGGCGCAACAAATCCGGATTCATGGTCACCACGTAATAGATGCCGTTCAGATTAGCAATGGTGTCGCGGATAAACTCCGTCATGGCGGCGGCGGAGAAGTGCTCTTCACGTAAATCCCGCATCTCTCGCTTCAAGGCCAGGTCCAGCGAGTCTTGCGGCGTTTTGTAGAGGCAGATGCCGCCAAAGACATTCCAGTGCCGGCTCTTGTCTGCGCCGTCCTCCTTGTTGCCAGGCAGCAGGAAGTTCTCCAGCGCCAGCGAGCTGGGGAGCTTGTCGCGCGGAATGGACTTTACCCAGAAAAACGGGATGCGAATGGACTCATCCAGCAGGCCGACCGCCGCCTTCTTGTCGCCCGTGATGCGCAGGGCCTCGCGAAACAACAACGCCATCGGCAGGTTGTGGTTCTCGACGCCGGGATCGGCGTGTTTGCGCGAGGTTCGGGCGACCGCCCGCAAGTAGCGCCGGTCGTGCTGCGCAAAATGGATGAGTAGCTCGAACTGCTCGGTGCGGCTGCGCGACTTGTAGTACTGCCATTGCGTCCGGCTCAGGTAGTTCTTCAAGTGCTTCAGGTCGCGCGGCGGGCCGAGCCGTTCCAGGTCAACCGCCAGACTCAGGTCTTGCTTCAACAACCGCTCGATCGCGTGCAGGATTTCCGGCGCGGGAACACGTCCGGCTTGGAACTCGGCGTATTGCGGCGAAGTGAGAAGATCCCGTAGGTGATCGCGGCAGAAGAGCGCCCTCGCAACGAAGGCGTCCTGGCCACGCGTGGTCAGAGTCTCCGCGTCCTCGACCAAACCAATCAACTCCAGCAGCAACTCATAGTCCCGACCTTCGGCGAAGAGAGAATTGCAGAGGGCGATCTTCTTCCGGGAATGGTCTAGTTCGACTTCCGTCAAACCAGCCAGCCGGACTTGGTAAGCCAGATCGAAGCGGACCGCTTCGTTGTAGATTTCCGCCGAGAGTTGCCGGGCGTAGGGCGTATCCGCATCCCGCGTGTCGCTCCGGCTCAGACAGTCCAGCGGACTGCGCTTTGCCCCGTCGTACGGCAAGGCAAAGAGCGGACGGTTCACATACTCCTGTGGGGAGACGTAGCGGTAAAGCTCCCGCGGGCGCGGAAACGGTTTGCCAGCGTCAATGGCCTGGGTTTCGGCGGCGTACGGATCGCCCGCCGCGAAGAGCCGATCCAGGATTGCCAAATCTTCGCTGTCCAGTCGCCCGTCATTGTTCACGTCCGCTTTGGCGCATTCCTTCGGTGTGCGCTGGAACGGATTGGCAAGGAGCGCCTGGAGCAGCTTGTGGTCCTCTGAATCCCAGCGATGGTCGCCGTTGAAATCACCGAGCATGACCAGTTCAGAACGGTAGCCGACGCGGTAAATCGGCAGCAGCCAACGGACGCCAAAGGCGAGCACCAAAGCCAGCGCCACGAACAAAACAG
Organism: uncultured Verrucomicrobiota bacterium; assembly: GCA_964371005.1. Classification (GTDB taxonomy): domain Bacteria; phylum Verrucomicrobiota; class Verrucomicrobiia; order Limisphaerales; family MWDV01; genus MWDV01. The sequence goes on from CAYJNU010000008.1 coordinate 36,266, forward strand.
TCCGGGACAGCCAGTTCGGCGTGGCTCGATTGAGGTGGGCGATGGTTTTGCCCTGGCCGCTGAGCCCGTCGGTTCTCACGGCTTCAGCGCCACGACTTTGCCGTTTTGCCACACGTAGATCGGCGTGCCGTACATCCGGGCGATCTTACGGGCGGTCTTGGCGGCGCGCCGCAACGCCTTTTCCGCCATTGGGGTGACTTTGCCTGGGCTGGCTTTTGTTGGCGTCTTCATGATCCCATTGCAATGAGGCTCGGTGCCACGCCGGAATTATCATACACTTCCCAACGATCCGCCAGTTCGCGGTAGGTGCTTTGGAAGTACTGCCAGCTCCGTTCGAACCGTCGGATGACATCCTCTCGCGGAACATCATGCCCACGTTGCCGAACCGGCCCGTGATCCATATTCGCTGTGGCCACAAGATCCCCACACCTCACCTTGCTTCCTTGCGCCTCCTCCTCACCCAAGTCAGCAACATGACCAAGACGCCCACCAAGAAGAAGGACACCGACTTACGAACGGCTCCTTCCTCTCCACTGTGAATCCTCTTAGCTGCTTCGATCCAAAACCAAGCAAACCCGCAGGCAAGAATGAGGTAATTGTCCAACCACGGCTTGCGGAAACGAAGCCACAGGAAGTCGTGAACCGGACCTGTGAATAGTACTGCAGCGATAGTCGCGATCGGCAAGCTCAGCAACCAGCGATCTCGCTGACTTTCGTTCCAGAACCCGCTAATGGAAAACGCTAAGAGGAACGTGAAGAAGCCGTGGATCCAGAACGCCCCGGTGTTGACGTAGAACAACAGGCAACGCCCAAGCGCTGTTTTCCGAATGATGCCTGACAGTCCATGATGCATGCGTTGAAGCTCTGCCCCCAAAACAACCCATGCCAAAGCATCAGGGAGTCGCCGGAGTCACTGTTCCACTGTTGTTCCGCTTCGCCATAATCGCGTCCACGATCTTCTGCGCCAATGCCGGGTTCTCGGCCAGCGCTTTGTGCGCGGCGTCCTTGCCCTGGCCGATCAACTCGCCCGCGAATTGCAGCCACGCGCCTTTCTTCTCGACCACGCCATGGTCCAGGCCCACCTCAATGATGCTGCCTTCCTTGTTGATGCCGTGGTTGTAGATGATGTCGAACTCGGCCTCGGCGAACGGCGGAGCGACCTTGTTCTTCACGATCTTGGTTTTGACGTGGTTACCCATGGCGTTGCCGGAGGCATCCTTGAGGGTGTCCTTGCGGCGGATATCAATGCGCACACTGGCGTAGAACTTCAGGGCCTTGCCGCCCGGCGTCGTTTCCGGGTTACCGAACATCACGCCAACCTTCTCGCGGAGCTGGTTGGTGAAGATGCAGGTCGTCTTGGACTTGGCGAGGATGGCGGTGAGCTTGCGCAGGGCCTGGCTCATGAGCCGGGCCTGCATGCCCATCGTGGCCATGCCCATTTCGCCCTCCAACTCGGCCCGCGGCACCAGCGCGGCCACGGAGTCAATCACGATCACGTCCAGCGCGTTTGAACGGGCCAGCGTTTCGCAGATGGTGAGCGCTTCTTCGCCGCTGTCCGGCTGCGAAACCAGCAGGTCGTCAAGGTTCACGCCCAGCTTCTTGGCGTACCCTGGATCGAGGGCGTGTTCGGCATCAATGAACGCCGCCAAGCCGCCGCCTTTCTGCGCGTTGGCGATGACGTGCAGCATGAGCGTGGTCTTCCCCGACGATTCGGGTCCGAAGATTTCCACGACGCGCCCGCGCGGGATGCCACCCACACCGAGCGCGAGGTCGAGCCCCAGCGAGCCGGTGGGGATGACATCAATCTTCACCTTCGCGCGCTCGTCGCCCAGGCGCATGATGCTGCCTTCGCCGTAGGCCTTGGTAATGGTGGAGATGGCGGATTCGAGATCGCGCGAGCGGGTTGCGGCGAGCTTGGCGGCTTCCGCGGCTTTGGTGTCGGCGGCTTTGTCGGCGGGCTTCTCAGTGGGTTTCGGTGGCATAGGTTTTCGGAAAACGTTGTTTAGTTCCTCAGTGAATCTGCGGAGGAGCGTAGTGACTGTTTCTCCGCCAGTCAAATCATGCGTGCGTCGTGCGGGAAGCTTTTTCCTCCGGGAAGTTGCGCGATCCGCCGCCGCCGGGTGGACTCGGTCATGCGCATAATCAGGCTGGCTGGAACGATTGGGAAAGAAGGGCTTGGCTTTCAGGGCATCGCCGCTCCACGCCTGCCCGGGATCGTGCCGAAATTGCCCCTTTGCCGCTCGAAAGCCATCCGGCGCTCGAATGCCCGATCCGCTACGGCTTGCCTGCCGATTTCGTAAACGCGTTCACCATCCGGATATCCGCCTCCTTGGCAGCGTCCATCACGTTGACGATTCTGCCAAACGGGGCATTCTTGTCGGCGCTGATGGCCAGTTTCAACTGCGGATTCTTGGCGGCGGCGTCCAGCAGTTGCTGCTTCAAGCCGTCGGGGGAAACCGGGCGGGCGTCTGCGCCAAACCGCAAGTTCCCCTCCGCGTCCACCGTCACCACCATCGGCGCGTCCTCCTGGGCGCCGCTCTTGAGCGCCTGCGAGGATTCGGGCAGCGCCAGTTTCAGCGCGGGCTGCTGTTTGAAGGCGGTGGTCACCATGAGGAAGATCAGCATCACGATCAGCACGTCAATCAACGCCACGATGATGACTGCGGGCGTCTGCCGGCGTTTGCGAACGAAGAAGCGCATGCGCTAGTCCTTCTTCTCTACCCGGTACTGCCGGCGTAAGAACTCGTCGCACAGCGTTTCCATTTCCACGGCGAGCGTTTCGACTTTCTTGGTGAAGTAACTCCACGCGATCAGCGCCGGGATGGCGATGAGCAAGCCCAGCAACGTTGCGCGCAGGATCAGCGAGATGCCTTGGGCCAGCTTGGCGGCGTCGTTCAAACCGGCGTGGCCCACGTCCGCAAACACAGTCATCATGCCCACGATCGTGCCCACCAGACCCAGCAGCGGCGCCACGCCCACCGCCACTTCCAACACCACCAACCCGCGTTCCAGCTTCACAATTTCGTGGCGGGCGCGGGTCTGGAGGCCATTGGCGTTTTCCTCCTTCGGCCGGTCGAGGTGGTCCGACGCCAACAGGAGCAACCGGCTCAGGGCGGAAGTGTGTTGTTCGCAGACGCGCCGGAGCATGGGTACGTCCGCCTTCGCCTGACACGACTCGACTGCGGCCTCGATCTCCGGCGGCACGACTTTCCGCCAACGTAGCGCCAGGCCGCGCTCAACGATGAACGCCAGGCTGACCACCGAGGTCAGCAACAGCAAAACATACACGATGGATTCCATGTTCAGATTGTCCCTTCGTTCGGATCAGTTGTAATAAAAAGTAAATGTCACCGTGCGCCGGTTGCCATTGATCATGCGGCGCATCTCCGCCGGCCAGGGCGCGTACGGGGCCGGATCGAGCACCGCCATCTCGCACAGCAGACTCAACCCCAGGTCCACCGATTTTTCCCGCACGTTCATATCGGTGATCCGCCCGTCGCTGTTCAAGGCAAATTCCAGCACCACCTTGCCGCGCTGATACCCATCGTAACGCTTGGCATCGAGCAGATCATACCAGCGCTCGCTGATGGCATCAACCAGAGCCCGGTCGTATTTGCCAATCAAGGATTCACTAACGTCCAGACCCGAGAAATCCATGCGCCGCTTCACGCCGCCCTCCTGTTTCATCTTTTCACCGGGCGGACTGTTCTCCTGCCGGGCGCGCGCCTCGGCCAGAGTTCGCGGACGGGATCTCGCTTCCTTGCCTTCGCTTCTTCGGGCGAAGTCTTCGGGTTTGGCCATCGTCATGTCCCCCACCGATTGCGCCGGCTTGGCTTTGGTCTCTTCCTGCGGGGGCGCGGTTTGAGCGGGCAATGCTGGCTGCAGGCGGTCAAAACGATTGCGCTGCGTATCCTCGGTCTTCGGCACCTGCTCCTGCGTGCCCGTAATCTTGGGGACGTTCGTGTCCTTATCCGCCTCCGGGTTCGCCGCCCGCGAACTCTTGTCGGAGTAATACTTGGCGTCCGGCGGCGCTTCGGTAGTGGCTGCCGCGGGGCTGACGTTGATGAACACCAACGGCGGTTCCTGCTGCTGCGCCATCGCCTCCTTTTTCGCGGCGATTACCTGCTCCATCTTGCGGCTGAGCTTGAGCCAGCGCGGCAGCAGCAAATCGGGCTGCCAGTGGTAATGGTGCGCCAGCTTGTAGCCACCGAAGATCAGCAGATGCACCACCATGGAAAGCAGGAACGCCCGGAGCAACCGCTGTTTGTCACGGCGGCTCAGGCGGATCTGCGTTGTGGTGGCGACGGCGTCAGCCATTTCGGGAAGCTTGCCACAGGGCGCAGGGGGAGCAACTGTTTACCTTGGCCCCCTGGCCGCTCGCAGGAGTAGCCGGGCGGGCGCGGGTGCATACTTCGAGAAGTATGCACGGGGCCATCTTGTCCTTATCCAGCAAGGAGAATGCTGCCACTTGGCACGTCCACACGCATCACCGATGATCGCACGGGATGAAATAGGCTGTCCACCCGTTCACCTCCCGTTGTCCCCAGACTCCCCAGACCTTCGGCTGCGATTGAGACTTGCCGAGCAAGCCGGGCAACGACGGAACAAGATACGTGGGTGGCGAACCGGGCGATTTGGGCAAAATCTCGACCTTGGGCCCGACGCCGGGCTTGGCAGACTCCACCTCGGCGAGACGTTCCTCCAGCCTTGTGAGTCGTGCCTGCAACTGTCGTATCTGCTGGCGTAAGTCGCCCACATCTGAAACGGTGTCATTCCGTTTCCCGACCTCCGCCCGTGCCAGCATCCAACCCGCCGCGCCAAGCGCGACGACGGACAACATAATCCAACGAATCACTTTCATGTTGGTTTCTTTCGTTTGTTATTTCGCGTCCTGGATCTGGAGGCGGAGTTCCGCACCGTTGCAGCGAATCTCCGGCACATACATCGCGTGGCCCACCACTGGCAGCGCGTGGAACCGGCCCGGCACTTCCGCCCGCGCGTCATAGCGGATTTCCCAGACGCCCTCGGGCAGCTTGTCAATGAACAACGCCACCTTGCGGTCACGTAGTTCCTGGTAAACCCAGCGCGAGCGACCGGTGAAATCGGCGTTATCTGTCGGCGCAGGTTGCGGCCTCGGTCGTGGGGCGATGGCCGGGCGGCCGGCGTGGGCGGAGCGAGGGATTCGCTCAGACACGTCGGACCTGTCGGACGGGTTAGGTGGCGCGGAACTCCCGAACTTCTTGTCCACCGCGCCCGACTTCAACTCACGCGCGTAGAGCGACTCGCCGCTGCGGATTTCCACCGCCTCCAACCCGGCGGGCTTCAGGTCCTCGAAGACCAGATACTCGTAGTTGTTCTTCGTCTCAATGGTGATGAGCGTTTCCACGCGCTCGCCGCTCTTGACGGACTCACCGTCACGCAACGGCTCCTTGTCATAGACGTAGCCCTTGAGCAGCGTCGGCCGGCCCACGAGCTTGAAGTATTCGCGCTTTACGAAAATCTCGTTGCCCACCGGCTTGATCGGCTCTTCCAGGCTGAAGAACTTCGCTTCGACTGAGAAGTAGATGGGCGCGTCTCCGCTGCGTCGGACCAGTCGGACCTCGTTCCGATCGGACAGGTCGGACGGTTTAATCTTGAACCGGCTGGGGGCGTTGAACACGTCCGCCCCGCTTACCTTCTTTTTCGCGATGGACTTGCCATTCACGATCAACTCGTATTCCAACTCCGGTTTCAACTCGCCGCTCACGCGCAGGTAATCGTTCATCGCCAGCACGACGATGGCGGTGTCGCGGGTGTTGCTCCATTGCGCGCCGCGGCGGTTCTTGATGAGCCAGTTGGCAACCGGCTCGACGAGCTTGTTCTGCGGGTCAATCTCCAGCAGCGCGCGTAGCGCAAACGCCGTCGCCTCCACGCCACCGTCCGACCAGCGCCAGTAGATACCGTCCTCGCCCCAGTGCGCTGTACCCATCACCCCGGTTGAGAGTTGAGGGTTGAGGGTTGAGGGTTTGCCGTCCACCAGGACCGATTGATCCGGTCGCTCATCGCGTTTCACGCCGTTCTCCAGGTTTTCGATCAGCGTCTTGGCGCGATCCGCTTGGCTGAAATGATGCGCAGGCGCAGGTAACTGGAGCGCCGACGGCCCCAGGC
>CAYJNU010000009.1:0-1768 GCA_964371005.1 uncultured Verrucomicrobiota bacterium
GTCCTCAAGATTAGCAGTCAAAACCTGGCTCAAATACGCAGGAGTACCGCGCCCTCCAAGTGAGAGGTACGCGACCTGACTGCTTCCGTCAGGAGCCGTGGTCGGGAGGTATGTCCCAGGGAAATGAGTGGTGATATCCCACACGCCTGACCCACCCGTGCCGGATACGGTCCAACCGTCAGGCGGAGTGTCTGTTGCGGCTGTGTCAGGTGCTTCGAAGCCAGGGTTGTCAATCGTAATTGCCGTGGCTGACCAAACACCGCCGAGTAGAAGCAGGGTCGCCACCCCACCCCCCGTCAGTTTCATGATCTTCTTCATTTTATTCGTTTCTTTGGTTTGATTGTGAATCTGGTCTGCTAACAGCCCTAACCAGAACCGTTATACAACAGAACCAGCATCCTATTAACATGGATCGTGCCACACTGATCGAGCATCGTTGTCATGTATCGCAAGTCGTTGTGAATCAATAATACATCACGATGTAGTTTTCACTTTGTGCTCCTGTGTTTGCTCTGAATGGTTTCAAGCATGTAAGAACCGCCGACATTTCTAGCGCCTGTGCGCCTCCCTTGCCTTGCGGTGGCAGATGGCCAAAACATTCCTGTCCCCGCGCCAACGGCATCCTGAACTGGTGAGAACAATGGACCGGCAGCCTTAAGGTGGTAGGCCGTCAACAAGGAAACCGAAACGCTCGCTTGTCGAGCCTGTGGCTATCGGGATGCGCCGCCTATCCCCTCATGCTTCCGTCGCCAGCGGCGATTGAGTTGCTGCTCTCTGCCTCCGCCCCGCCAAGATCATACTTGCAGGCCTGAAGCCCTCACTCACTCGCGGTCACAAAGAGGATGTAGCGGACGGAAGAAAGGCGATTCACAGAACGGAGGCAGCTTTGAAGAATCACTTCATCATCCGGCGAATCTGGCCAAGGCCCAGCATGGCCATGCCAAGCAGTGCCAGTGTCGTGCCGGAGTCGGGAACACGCGGCGAATCCGAATTCAATTGAATCGTGTCGAAGACAGTTTGAGCTTTGTTACCGCCCAACCGAATCTCGAGTTGTTGTCCGACATACGCGGAACCAGTGCTGTCGAAATCAAAACTGAACGCCTCGAAATTGCCGTCAGGTCCAGTCCCCGATAGGGAGGTGAGCAGGTTGCCGCCGGCATAGAGTGAAACCGTGTAAATCGTGCCACTGGCGAAGCCTAACGGATGACCCACATAGCCTGATAAAGAATACACGGTGCTGGCCTCAAGATTAGCACTCAAAACCTGGCTCAAATACGAAGCATTACCGGGGCGCGGTCCAAGTGACAGGTACGCCACCTGACTGCTTCCGTCGGGAGCCGTGGTTGGGAGGTATGTTCCAGCAAACCAAGTGTTGATATTCCAAACGCCCGCCCCCCCAGTGCCGGTCACGGTCCAACCGTCAGGCGGAGTGGCTGTTTGGGTTGTGACAGGAGCTTCAAAGCCAGCGTTAACAATCGGAATTGCCGTGGCTGACCAGACACCGCCCAGTAGAATCAGGGTCGCTACCCCACTCCCGGTTAAATTGATAATACGTTTCATCCGCTTTCGTCTTTCGGTTCTTAGTTTCGCGTCAAACTTGGGCTGCGAACAGAACTACCCAAGACCGCTATGTCCTAAAACCCCTCAGTAAGCAAACATGGAACGTGCCAGAATGATTGAGCGTCGGGGTGTTGTCTCTCAAGTCGTTATTAATCAATGGCAAATGACTTTACGATCTTTGCTCCGTGCTCTTGTCGAGACTCCGAAT
>CAYJNU010000009.1:1778-39851 GCA_964371005.1 uncultured Verrucomicrobiota bacterium
GGCCAAGACGTTCTTGCCCCACGCCAGCGACATCTTAAACTGGCCTTAACATCGGCTCAGTAGTGGTAAGACGCTTATTGTCAACAAGATCAGTTTTATTACAGCCTAGGTATGCGGCTATGGGAATGAAGCCTTCTCCATCCTCAGACTGCTCTGCCTCCATCATGCGGGGTCAAACTTGTCGGCTCAAGCAGGATTACAGGACAAAGTCGTCAAGAAAAGTGTAAAGGTGCTCGACAATTAACCGAACACCAACGAATTGGCCCTTGATTCCTGAAGAAATCCGCTCCGAGATTGGACTTCCCGAAGTTCAGTTCCCAGCAAAACAAGCACCCTGAGTGACGCCCGTGGCACAAAAGAGGCGACCTCGTCGCGCAAAAAAAGCCACTTGCAAACCAAGTGGCTTTGACTCGACGAATTTAAGATGATGAGCTTTATGACCGGGCCCGTGCGCGGATACGCCGACCAACGGCTGTAACAGCAGCGCCAAACCCGAACACCACGAGCGCCACATTGATCGGTTCAGGGACGGCGCTTACCTCAATGTTGTCAAAGTTGACAGTCTGCCCTAGCCCAACGGGGGTGATTGTCAGATAAACATTCGCCGCTCCCTCTATGGCGGCTACGGAGCTAAAGTCAACCGAGTAGCTGGCGAAACTAGCAGTCACAGGTCTTGTTGTGAGTGTGGTCCAAATTACTCCGTCGTTAGAATAATCCCAACGTATATCAGTCAGTGTACCTGCGGACTTTGCGTCATAAGTTACCACAAAATCGGCGAGCCCCGAACCAGCCACGTGAATATCTAGTACTCCTCCCGTAGCGATCTGTAACGCGTTAGCCGGGTTGCCATCGCTCACACCGGTTACAATGCTATCAAACCCAATCGGGGCCTCTATTTGAGCTCCCGGCTGACCCGAATCGGCTGCATAAGGGGCTATGAGATCGCTTCCACTTGTTCCGAAAGCCCAAGTCCCTATAACGGCACCCTCACACGGCAACACAATCAAAAGGCTCACCAGCCCAGTGCCCACCGCTACGATTTTCTTTAGCATAGTTTCCTTTCGCAGGACGCCTTTTGTTATTTGAGCGCTCCGTACGAGTTCTAAGTTCGTTGCGATTGAAGCAAATCCAGCAGGAAAGTAAAGCACATTATCTGAGATTTTGCGTGCCAGCCCCGGGATGGCAACGTTGGCCTCTTGGACTCCGATCTTGATGGCGCTTGAGTCCGAACTCGCTGAGCAGTGCCGCTGGCGCCCGGGCAATGGACTCCGGAAAGCAGCGCTCCATCCGGTCACGCAGACAGTTCACACGTTTCGCCTTGAGCGTGGTGCGATCAAAAGGACAACCGACTGTGCGATCAAAAGGAGAATAATGGTGTCACACGCGCCTGGCGCAGTGTCGCCACAGCAATTCTCATTTTGACCGAGGAAGAGGCGGGCGGGGGTGCGGGGCGAGGGCGGACGCCAAAGCGCGGGAGAGCGTTCACCGGTTCGTAACGATTGTCACACAATTGTCACTGGATCTCCGGCGCGGTTTCGGGCATTCCTTGGCTCGTGAACGCGCGCGGCTTCCATCGGATCCTCCAACGCTGGCGGGCCGTCTTGGCCAGCCTGCCCGATGGCCGCACCGGCGAGAATGTCCGCTTTCTCCTGGAGGACATCGCGCTGTCGGCCTTTGCGGTCTTCTTTACCCAATGTCCCTCCTTCCTGAGTTTCCAGCAGAACATGCAGAAGGCTCACGGCCGCAACAACGCCCGTTCCCTCTTTGGCGTCGAGCGCATCCCCTGTGATAACCACATCCGCCAAACGCTCGACCCGGTCGAGGCGTGCGAGTTGTTCGGCCTCTTTGATGATCTGCACCAGGCTTTTGCTGAAACGGGGCTGCTCGAGGCCATGCGGGCGGTGCAGAACACCCGGCTCATCGCGTTGGATGCCACGTGGTATTTCTCGTCCCAATCCGAACACATTCACTGCGAGCACTGCTCCTGCCTCCGGCACGCCGAAGGCCCGCTCACGCATTACCACAGCGCGATCACGCCGGTGCTCGTCAGCCCCGGCTACGCTCAGGTGGTGCCGCTGCGCCCGGAGTTCATCCGGCCGCAGGATGGGCAGATCAAACAGGACTGCGAGATCAACGCGGCCAAACGCTGGCTGGCCGCCCACGCCCAGCGTTACGCCACGGGCAACGACACGTTGCTGGGCGACGATCTCTACGCGCATCAACCCTTCTGCCGCCAAGTGCTGTTGCACAACTTCCACTTTCTCTTCACCTGCAAGCCCGCGTCCCATGCCCACCTCTACGGCTGGGTGGAAGCGTTGGCGCCAGGCCGCGCTTTGCACACGTTGAAGCTGCGCGTCAAAGGCCAGAGCAACCGCTGGGAACACCACCGCTATCGCTGGGCCAACCCCGTGCCGCTGACCGACAGTGACGAGGCGTTGAAGGTCAACTGGTGCGAACTGACTATAACCCATGGTGAGGGAGAGGTGCTCTACCGCAACGGCTTCATCACCGACTGGGAGATCACCGCCGAGAATGTGAGCGGCCTGGTCGCCGCGGCCAGGGCGCGCTGGAAGATCGAGAACGAAAACAACAACGTGCTCAAGACCAAAGGCTACCACTTGGAACACAACTTCGGCCATGGGAAAAAGCATCTGTCCAGCTTGCTCATGACGATGAACGTGCTGGCCTTCGCCTTGCACACCCTGCTGGAAGTGACCGACTCCAGCTACCGCTTGGTCCGCGCCGCGGTGGGCGCTCGCCGGAAGTTCTTTACGCACCTCGAGGCGCTGACCGCTTACTGGTTTTTCGAGAACTGGGAGCGGCTCATGGATTTCATGATGCGGGGCCAGGAAGTCGGGCCCTACGCCGTGCGAAAAAACTAAGACCGGCCTCTCCGGACGCAAACACGCCCGCCGCGCGTGCGGCCACGCATTGCCCGAATCGTGTCCGAACGGTGCCAAAAGCCGCTCCTCCCCGCCGAGTGTGGGGCTGATTGGCCAATTCCGCTCCCCCCACTCGTTCCCACACCGCGTCACAATGAGGATTGCTGGTGTCGCCAACGCGGTCTCAGTCCGCCGGCACGCATCCAATGGCCTTTCAGCCGCGCGCAAAAGGTAACGAACGCCGGCACGAAAAAGCAGCGTTTCTCCGCTGTGGCACGAGGCCAAGCCGCCGAGGCCGATTTTCCAACGATCAGGGCTTCGCCGCCTTGACGTCGTTGGTTGCTGCGGCGGGTCGTGGCAGGGGAATGGTCTCCGTCGAATTGGCTGTCGGTTTACGGGGTGGGAAGTCCGTGTCCGCGTGACGCCGCGCGCCACCCGCCACGCCGATCTTTCCATCCTCGCTCAACTGCAGCCGCGGGCGATTGCTGGTGATTTCATGCGTCTGAAGAACCAGGACGTCGCCATCGGGGCTGACCACCGTGTAAGAGCAAGTCGTCCGTCCCCATTGACTGAGGATGTGGAGATTGCAGTGCGGGTCGAGTTGGGCTTCCGGGCGGCCAAATGAGACCACCGGCCCGATGCCCAGCACGCGGAAAATTTTCGTTTCCTCGGCGTCGGTGATGCGCAGGTAGAGCTTGAGCCCCTTCTTGAGATAGTTTGCCTGCATCAAGGTGTACTTGCGCACTTCGGGCGGTGCGTTGGTTGCGGCCTGGGGCACGCCGAATTCGCGCTCCCAGATACGGGCGCCGGAGATGATGTCGAAGTCCACCGGGGCACTGGCGAACTGCTGGTTCCACTGGGCGATCCGCACCGTGACCTGGACCCGGTAGGCACCCTGCCGGCCAAGACTGAAATGCGGTGCGATGTCCACCCGCCGGATGGCGCGTTGGGAAGATTCCAGCGTGAATTCGCCCCGCACCGGCGGGTCGCTGAGCTTGCTGACCACGCCCCGGTTGCGCGATTCCACGGCGATGCTCAGCCATTCGTCATCGCTGCCCAGCCGCAGCGTTTGGCCGGAACGATTGGTGATGCGCACCGCGATGGGCAGCGACTCGCCGGCGAGGAACTGTTGTTGGTCCAACACGACCTCGACTTCCACCTGCGCGGACGCGCACGCCACCGCTGCCAGCCAGACGCCCAGGAAAACTCCAAGCATTCTCATGCGCTCACTTTAGAACCGCCGCCCGCCGTGGCAAGTGGCAAAAGCAGCGCGTGCGGCGCGAAGCGTTAAACCAAACCGGCAGTGTCCTCGGGTCACCCGCTCAAGGACTTCGCCACTTACTTCTCCGTCTTCTTGCCGAAATTCGGGTCCACCTTGCGCCACAGCAGCATGGCAATGCAGAAACCGGGCAGCGCCGAGCAAATCACCCAGACGAAGAAGTGTTTGTAGCCGACGAGGTCCGCCACCCAACCACTCCACATGCCCGGCAGCATCATGCCCAACGCCATGAAGCCGGTGCAGATGGCGTAGTGCGCGGTCTTGTGCGGACCGTCCGCGAAGAACAACATGTAAAGCATGAACGCCGTGAAGCCGAATCCGTAACCGAATTGCTCGGCCGCCACCGCCGCGCAGGCGAGCAGAAAGTTCTCCGGCTGCACCCACGACAGGAAGATGAACGCCAGCTTCGGCAGATACATGGAGGCCACCATGATCGGCATCATCTTCTTCAGCCCGTGCTTCGCCGCCGCGAACCCGCCGAGCAAGCCGCCACACGTCAGCGCCAGGATGCCGAACGTGCCATAGACCAGGCCCACCTGGCTGGTCGTCAGGCCCAGCCCGCCCAGCTCGCGCCCGTCGAGCAGGAACGGCGAGATGACTTTCGCCAGTTGCGCCTCATCAAACCGATAAAGGAGGATGAAGGCCATCGCCATGAGCACGCCAGGCTTCTGGAAGAACGAACCCAGCGTGGCAAAGAAGTCGCCCAGCAGACTCTTGCCCGTGACAACCGGGCCATCGGCGGGTGGGCGCGGCAACATGACGCTGTGCCAGCAACTAAACGCCAGGAACAGTCCCGCGACCACGAACAACGTGATGGACCACGCCAGCGGGATGTTCCCGGAACTGGTGAGGAACGTAACGCCGGTGTCGGCCTTCAGCTTCGGATCGAGCTGGATCACTGCCATGGCCGGTTGATGCCAGTTCGTCGCGTTGAAGACAAACCGGTCGCCTTCCACGAGTCGGAAGCCTTTATCGCCCTTGCCGAAGCCGACATACTCGATGCCGCGGAGTTTGCGGCCGAAATTGACCGCGACTTGCTGCCCTTCCGGCGGTGCTTTGGAAAGCGCGAAGTAGATCACTCCGACATTGCCCGCCACGGAAACCGGCACGTTATTGGTCTTCAGCTCCTTCGGGAACTGCCGTTTCAGGAAGCCCCCCAAGGGGCCAGACACGCGTTCCGTCCACCACGACTGCTCCTTCGATTTCACGGGCGCGGGCTTGTCTTCGACGACGAAACCATGCTGGAGATTCCACGCCTTGGCCTGGGTGATGACCACCCGGGCCTCTTCCGCAGTACGGGCGGTCAACGCGAGGTCGAGCGACGCCGGTTCGGTCATCAGACGCAGTTCCCCTTCGGACACCGGCATTTGAACCATCGCCGGATCCCAGTTGTTGATCGCCGGGGCCGAAGCCTTGGCGGCGATGGGAATTTCCACCGGCGGCAGACCGTTCTTGCTTTCGAGCACGCCCGCCAGGACGACGAGCAGGCCGCTGCCCACGATCATCGCCGTCCGGTAGAACGTGCTGCGCAAGCCGACCCACCAGGCTTGCTCGTGCTTCGAGAGGCTCAGCATGTAGAAGCCATCCGCCGCGATATCATGCGTCGCCGACGCGAACGCCATAATCCAGAAGAGAAACAGCGACCATTGGAAGAACGCGCTGCCCTGCACCGAAAACGCCACGCAGGCCAACCCAAAGGAAACCAGGAACTGCATCGCCACCACCCAGAATCGCTTCGTTTTCGTGATGTCCACGAAAGGGCTCCACAGCGGTTTGATCACCCACGGCAGGTAGAGCCAGCTTGTGTAGAGCGCGATGTCCGTGTTCGAGATGCCCAAGCGTTTGTACATCACGACAGACATCGTCATCACGATGACGTAGGGGATGCCCTGGGAGAAATAGAGCGACGGCACCCAAAACCACGGGCTGCGTTGCGCGACGATGGACTCTGCGGTTGGTTTGGTTTCTGACATGCAACTGGTTGAGGGAAGGCGCGGCGCGCGCCGTCCGTCGGGGGCATGGTTTAGCAGCAAACCTTTCGCCGGAGCAAGGCGGGAATCCTGCTCGGGGTCGTATCCGACCTGTGTAGCGCAACCGGGGCCGACAGCCTGCTATACAGGGATGCCGCCTGTTTCACGTTGCGCCGTGCATCTTGGTTCCGAGACGGAGATCGTCACAGCGCGTTGGGCGCACGCGATCCCAGCTTGGCGGCGGCCTACTTCAACCGTTCTGGATTCAGGGGCTTCAAGTCCTTCGGCAGGAAGACGCCATCTTTCCGGACGAGTTCGCCGTCGAACCAGATCTCGCCGCCGCCCCAGTCCTTGCGCTGAATCAGCACCATGTCCCAGTGGACCGCACTGCGATTCCCGTTGTCGCAAATGTCGTAGGCCTGCCCCGGCGTGAAGTGCAACGAGCCGGCGATCTTCTCGTCGAACAGGATGTCGCACATCGGGTTCAGGATGTAAGGATTGAACCCCAGCGCGAACTCGCCCACGTAACGCGCGCCGGGGTCGGTGTCCAGAATCTCATTCAGCCGTTTCGTGTTGCTGGAGGTGGCCTTGACCACCTTGCCGTCCTTGAATTCCAGCCGCACGTTCTCGAACTTCGTGCCGGCGTAGATCGTCGGCGTGTTGTATTGGATCACGCCGTTCACCGAGTCCTTGACCGGACAGGAGAAGACCTCGCCGTCCGGAATGTTGAGCAGACCTTCGCACATCTTCGCGCCGAGGCCCTTGATGCTGAAGGCAAGGTCCGTGCCCGGCGACTTGATTTGCACCTGATCCGCGCTTTTCATGCGGTTGTAGAGGGGGATCATCGCCTTGGCCATCTTCCGGTAATCCATCGTGCAAACGTCGAAGTAGAAATTCTCGAATGCCTCGGTGCTCAGGTTGGCCGCCTGCGCCATGCTCGGCGTCGGCCAACGGAGGACGCACCAGCGAGTCTTGTTGACGCGCTGGTTCTGCACCGGTCGCGTGATCCGGGAGTACAGCGCGAGACGCTCGCTTGGCACATCGGAGTTCTCGCTCATGTTGTCCGCGCCGCGAATGGCGATGTAGGCCTGCATCTTCTTCATGCGGGCGAGATCAAGGTCGCGGACGAGCCTGGCATGTTTCTCGTCCGTGCCCCGGATGACTTCGCGGGTGACACGCGAGTGACGCACGTCCACCAACGGCGTGCCCTTCGCCCCGCGGACGGCGCGCATGAGTTCGACGGTCATTTCATCCGGCACATCGGTGAGGTCGAGCAGGACACGGTCGTCCTTCTGGACGCGAGTGGAGTAGTTGACGAGGAGCTTGGCCAGTTTGGTGTAGCGTGGATCAGTCATAAAATCCGTTTCTTTGCGTCGAAGCTAGCGCGACCGCGCGATTTGTCGAGCGGGTTCAGCGCTACGGAGCGACAGCCCCCGAACACCGAACCGAAATGAACTTGCATGCGCCAACCAAAACTCCGGTGGTGCCCATGAGGAATAGACACTGGAACAGCTTCTCGGCTGCGAACGCCTCTCAATACGTGGCCAAAGCTCACTTACGCCAGGCTGAACAACCAAAACCGCCTGGCCCACCTCGCGGCGCTGTCCCGGTCAACCAAGGGCCTCGTGAGAGAGGCTTTCACTCTCAACACCCGATTTGCTTTCGGTGAGGCCCGGCGACGTGCGCGACGGCGAGAGGCAACTCGCGGCTGATTTCACTCAAGCGATACCCAAAGCCTGGCCCATGGATGCTGCTCAGGTCCACGCTACCGTTGCGGCGACGGTACAGGCCGGGGTGGACCGCGGCTTCAGATGCGGAGGCTTCGGGGTAAAACTGCATTGCGTTCGTCTCCACGCCCATGATCGTGCCGACGTGCGCGGCGAGGAGAACGTGCGGGATTTGCGCGAGCATGGGATTCGTGAGGTCCTGCACCATGAGCTGCATTCCGTGCGCCTTCGCCCAGCAGGCCGTCAGCAACGCCCCGGTTTGCGTCTTGCAGGTCTTCAGCGCCACTCCGGTCCAACCCAAACTCCGGCCCAGCCTCACCACCCGCCAGTCGTGCGCGCTTTCGTCGAGAAAGAGCGGCTTACGGGCGGAGACGGCACGGACGTCAATCTGGTAACGCTCCAAGTCGTACGGGAACGGCTGCTCAACGTAGAGCAACCGCTCGAAAACGCGGGGATGCTCGGCGCGCAGGCGGTCGAGAATGTCGCACACGTAAGCGGGATCCATGACGGTGCAGTTGAAATCGGCGGAGAGCCAATCCACGTCCAGGCTCAGCGCGAGGTTGCCAACCTTCATCATGCGCTCCAAATCCCAGCGAGCGTCCGTGCCGCGCAGCTTCACCTTGAGACATTTCAACCCGTCGCGGCGAATCCAGTGCGGGAGCAGCACGGGATAACCATCGTCCGGTTCATCGCCCTGCAATTCCGAAGCATCCAACGGATCCAGCCCACCCACGAGGTGCCACGCGCGCAATTGCCTCGGCGGCTCTGCATTGAGGAAATCCACGGGATACCGGCCGGCGAATGAAACGGACGGCGAGGCGTCCAGCAACTCGCCGAGTCCGCGATTCATGAACTCGGCGTCGTAGGTGGAGTAAACCGGGCGTTGCAGGAGTTGGCCAAAGGCATCGTGCAAGGCGAGATCAAAGGCGGAGCAACACACGAGGGCGGCCAGCCAGGGCATTGGTTCGGCGTGCGGGCCGCGCGCAGCGTTGGTTTCCGTTAGCAGCTTCGGCAGGACATGCTCCAGGAAATCGTGCCCAACCTCGATGGCATGGCCTTGTCCCGCGAAGCCAGCCCAAGCCCGGGCCAGGTTGCAGCAGAAGCCGCGGAGGACCTCGGTCCGTTCCGTCAAGGGCAGCGTGCTGGGCCAAACCCATTGGGTGCTGAGCGGCGTTTCGCCCCAGCCTTCCGCCGTCTTCCCACGCCGGTCCGCCACACGTAACCGCACCCGCGCACAAGTCACTTCCGTCAACGTTTCCTTCCCGAACTTGAGCGGCACGCGCGTCCGCACCGGCAGGAAGTGCAACGCCGTTTCGACGACCTGGATATCCGTGGCTTTGCTCATGTCGCGACGGCTCGGTCAGTCTGGCAGTGGCCTGCCCTTCGTCTCGGGGGCGAACCAGATCAGGACCATGCCCAACAGATAGATCAACGTGACCACGGCGCCGGCGCGGGCGTAACTGCCGTCGAATGATGCGACCAACTGCCCTTGAACCAGCGCGCCGCCGGCGGCAAACACGCGTCCGAAGTTGTAGCTGACGCCCTGGCCGGTCGCACGCACGCGGGTGGGGAAGAGTTCCGGGAAATACAGCGGGAAGAATCCGTAGAACGACGCCGTCGCGGCGCTGACCACGAACGTCAGCCAGAGGAAGGTCGCTCCGAACTCGGTCACCTGCCGGAACATCCACCCGCAGAGCAGCAGCGAACTTGTGCAGAGCAGGAAGAACGCGATGCGGCGGCCCACGCGCGCGCACAACCACGGCGCAATGAAGCAGCCCAGGATCGCCCCGACGCCTTGCAGCATCTGCACGTTGGCTTTCGCGGCAGGATTGGCGCCGTGCGTGAGTTGATCCGCCCAGATCGGCATCCATTGCACCGAACCCCACGTACCAATCAGCGCGACCGAGGCCAGCGCGATGGCCAGCAACGTGCGCCGCCACAACGCCGCCCCGAAAACATCCCGCACGGGATTTGCGCTCTGGGTGCGCACCGATTCCTTCCATCGCTCGGACTCAGGCACGTAGCGCATGATGAAGAACACGAGCAACGCCGGCGCCGCGCCCACGAGGAACATCCACCGCCAGGATTCCTGGGTTACCGGGTGCAGCCGTGCCACCACGCCGCACAGCAGGAAACCGACGTTCGCCGCCGCGCCGATCGCGCCCGCTAGTGCGGGACGCCATTTCTCCGGCCAGCATTCCATCACCAGCGCCACGCCCAGCGACCATTCCCCGCCCATGCCCAGCGCGCCGACGAACCGGAACACCCCGAGTTGCCACGGGGCGTTGGCAAAGTAGCTAAACCCCGTGAACACGGAGTAGGTCAGAATACTCAACGTGAGCGCCCGCACGCGGCCCACCCGATCCCCGAGCCAACCGAACGCCACCCCGCCCAACGCCGCGCCCAGCAGGAAGCACGCAGTGATCTTCGCGTTCCAAGGCCCGACCGCCACGTCGCCGCCCGAGCCAAGCAGGTCCAGCAACGCCGGTCGTGCAACCACCGGAAACAGCCCCAGCTCGAAGCCGTCGAACAGCCAGCCGAGAAACGCCGCGATCAGGACCATCCATTGCCCGCGGGTGAGTTTGCTGCTTGCGATGTTCAAGGGCGTGTTTGGCAAGACGGGGTTTGTTTTCATTTCGTCGGCAGTTTTACACACAATCGGACAGCGATCAGGTTTGCAGTGGGTGAGGTAGGTCCGGGCTGTGCGAGGCGCGCTTCAGTTCTTCAGCCAGCCCTCCAAGTGCCGTGCAACGAACGCGTCGTCCGTGAGGTGCGGGTAGGCGTGGCAGACGCGATCCAGCTCCGCGCCCTGGCCGGGGCTGAGCTTCTCTCGCGGGTCCAGACACCAGATGCCTGCCAACAATCCCTGCCGGCGCAGGACCTCGTGAATGCCAGCGATGCAGCCCGCAAAGCCGTTCGCCGTGTCGAAGATCGCCGCGTTCATGTCCGTAATCTCGACGTTCAACCGCAACAGCTCGACAGGCACGGGTTTGGCGGAGGTGGCGACCCGGCGACACCGGGCGTGGAGTTGGACGGCGCGCCTGGTCCACACCGCCCAATGCCCGAGCAACCCGCCCACGATGCGGCGCTCCACGAGCTTCTTCCCGACGCGAAAACGGAACGGCGTGAGCAAGTCCATCACGATGTTGTCGTCGTTGCCGGTGTAGAGCGCGATGTCGTCGCGACCGGCTTCGGCGACCGCCCGCACCACGTCGAGAGTCTGGTAGCGGTTGAACGGCGCCATCTTGATCGCCACGACATTCTCGATCTCCGCAAACCGCCGCCAGAACGAGTAGGGCAACACGCGTCCGCCAACCGAGGATTGCAGGTAAAAACCCACCACCGGGATCACGTCCGCCACCGCGTGGCAGTGCGCCAGCAGCTCGACTTCACTCGCATCGCACAACGCGCCCAGACTCAGCAAACCGGCGTGGTAGCCGAGTTCGCGCGCCAACGAAGCCTCGCTCAAGGCTTGTTTCGTCAACCCGCAAATCCCGGCGATCCGGGTGAAAGCTGAACCTTCGCCCACCTCCTCCGCCGCCAGCTCCAGCACCGGCCGCAGCAAGCCAACCTTGCGAATCTCGAACTGCGTCGTATGCACGCCCACGGCCACACCGCCGGCACCGCTGGCCTGGTAGTAGCGGACCAGCGCACGTTGGCGGCGCTCATCGAACTTCCGCCGCCGATTCAAGGCGAGCGGGCAGGCCGGAATGACGAGCCCCTCGGCCAACCGGGCGCGGACTTGCTCAGTACTTTCCATCGCGACTTTCAAAGTGAGTGGGTTTGCCCAGGCTGGTTCCGCCAGCTTTGATCCAAGCTGCCACCCAGCGGATGAGCTGTTCTTCGTTGACCGGCGGCGGACCGAAAAGCGTCGCGCACAGACCGGCGTTGGCGAGCAGCGCGGTCGGGCCTTCCATCCCGCTAAAACGAACCTCGCGGCTCAGCAGCTTGCCAAACTCGAGGGCCGTCTCCCGCACGCTCAACGTTGCCAACCCCGTCAGATTCAGTGCGAACGCCGGCGACGCAGCTCGCTCGAGCGCGAGCAGGGTCAGCGCATTGACGTCGCCCTGCCAGATGGTGTTAAACCAGCCGGTGCTCACGTCCACGGGTTCGTTTGCCCACACGCGGCGGGCGATGTCCACAAGCACGCCATAGCGCAGGTCGCAAGCATAGTTCAAACGGATGAGCGCCACCGGTGTGCCCAACGTCCGACTGAAGTGCTCGAACATCCGCTCGCGACCAAGGCAACTCATGGCGTATTCACCAACTGGCTGGGGCGCGTCGGTTTCCCTGGAACCGCCGCCCTCTCCCGGCACGAGCCCGTACACGTTGCCCGTGGAGTACGCCACGATGCGGCTGCGCGGGTAACGTTTGCAGATCACACCGGGCAGATATGCGTTCATCGCCCACGTTAACGATTCGTTGCCGGTGGCACCGAACTTCATCCCGGCGAGATAAAAGACGTTGGGCGCGTCCGGCAGGCGGGCGACCGCATCTTCGTCCAGTAAATCGCAGCGGACGGTTTCAATGCCGGAAGCTTGCAGCAGGGGTTCTTCTGCTGCGCTTGAGAATCGCGCCACACCAATGACCCGGCGCATGAGGCCCGCTTGATCTGACGCTCGCTTCGCCATGCGCGCGAGAGAGGGGCCGATCTTGCCGGCGACGCCCAGCAGAATCACGTCGCCGGCCATGCGGCGGAACAACTCCACCACCGCGTCGGTCGGGCGGCTCAGGCTCTCTTCGAGTTGATCGGGGCTGAGCAGATGCATGTTTGGTGTCGCCGGGTATTAACCGATGCGAAACGAGATGCGCTGAATCAGCTCGGTTCCAAAGGCGTATTGCAGACGGTTGAGAAGTTCTTTCCGGCGGTAGCGCACGATCTCGCTGAGCCAGACGCTGCTGTCCACCGTCACGAAGAGCGTGCCCTTGCGGATGCCGGTGGGCTGGGCATGCGCCACGATATTTGGGTCAATCAAGTTGTTCCACACGCGCACCACTTCCGCCTCTGCCTGCCGCCGGTCAATCCGCAGTTCGCTCAGCACCCGCGGCATGATGTCGCCCGCCGACCGCGTGCGAACCGTGCGGGCGATTTCTTGTGCGTTCAGGTCCACCCCGCGCCATTGCGCGAGGACGCGCTGGCGGGCGGTGGCACGCCGCGGGCCGAGCGGCGGGATGCGTTTGGAGGAATAGGGCCGCATGTCGGCGGCGGTTATGCCTGAAGAGCGGCGATGACGCAACTGCGCGTTCAGCGCGGCTGCATCAAGCCCCGGCTTGCCAGTGACGACAATCGCACGCGTGCGACAACTGGCGGGCTCAATTCCGGCCGGTCGGGCATTCGGGCTTTGCGATTTGAGTTTTCGGACTTACGATCACTCGCGCCATGCTGACCTGCGAACATTTGGCTGCGTTGTTGGAGAAGAACCGTGCTGCCGCTGCCGCGCGCGTCAGGGAATTCTCCATCGCGGGGAAGCCTTTCGCCTTCAACACGCGGCCCGCCATCATGGGGGTCGTCAATCTCTCGCCCGACTCCTGGTATCGTGAGAGCGTGTGTCTGACGGTGGAAAGCGCCATCCGCCGGGGACGGGTGCTGGCCGCGCAGGGCGCGGACATCGTGGACCTGGGCGCCGAGTCCACGCTCGCGCAGGCCGCCCGCGTGGACGACGCGGGCCAGACCGGTAAGTTGCTCCCCGTGCTCCGGGAGTTGCGCGCCGCGAACATCCTGGTCTCCGTCGAAACCTATTCCCCCGCCGTCACGCAGACCTGCCTCGCCGCCGGAGCGAATATCCTCAACCTGACCGGCACGGAGGCGGGCGACGAGCTTTACCGCATGGTCTCCGATCACGATGCCGCGGTCATCATCTGTTACGTGCAGGGGCGCAATGTGCGCGAGGTCGGGGACTTCGATCTCAGCGCCGACCCGACGGGGATGATGCATGAGTATTTCGCGCGCCAGATCGAGATCGCCACGCGCAATGGCGTTGAGAGAATCTTCATTGATCCGGGTCTGGGCTTTTACTACCGCAACCTTCAGGACAGCGCGGTGCGGGTGCGCCACCAGATGAACATCTTCCTGAACACGTTCCGGCTGCGCACGCTGGGCTTCCCGGTCTGCCATGCATTGCCGCACGCGTTCGAGTATTTCGGCGACGAGGTGCGTTGCGCCGAACCGTTCTTTGCTGTGCTGGCAGCGTTGGGCAAGACGGACTTGTTTCGCACGCACGAAGTGCCGCGGATCAAGGCGGTGCTGGAGACGCTTCGCGCCTTTTGATGCGGGCAAGCGAGCTTCGATGACCTCAACCGTCGCCATTCTGTCACCCATGCTCGGGACTTCTCAGCCTGCATCACTTCGGTCGCCACTATTGGCTGTCGCCAGCCGACCGCTGCGCACCTCGCACCAGAAACACGCCTTCCTCTTCCGACTGCGCCACCCACTCGTTGAGCACGACCAAGCCATGCGCCCCAAGCCGTTCCCGCACGCTCGCCGGCGTGTAGCGATAGGAGAAGAACAGCCGGATGCGCTCGCCAGCTCGGAACGTGAAACGTTCGTCATCGAGCGTCAGTTCCCGTGCTCGCCTGAACTCGAAGTTTGCGACGACGCGTTTCAACCCGCTGCCTGCCGAACAATTCTCAATGCCGAAACGCAGTTCGCCATCGGAACGCTCGACGCCCAGGTCGAGCAGGAATGTCAGCAGCCAGTCGCGCGTGAGCGGGTTGTCGTATTGCGGCAGGATGTGCTGCATCCCGGCGGCGTAATCCGGGCCGGGGGCGAGATTGGCACTGAACAGCAGCAGATCATTCGTCCGAACCAGGCTCGCGAGCTTCGGCAGGATCACCTCCGGCTCGAAGTTCGGAATCATGCCAAAGAACGTGATAAGCCGGGCGGCTTCAGGCGCGCCCAGTTTGTCCAGTGCAACGGGCAAGTCCTCGGCGGTGGCGAGATCGCAAACGAACGGGAAGCAGCGATCAGCCATCACTTCTGCCAGCGCGGTTTCACGAGCCACCAGCGTCATGGCCACGCTGACGTCGCAAGCCGTGTAGGCGACCTCCTTGCCCGCGCCCCGCAGCAACCGGAGCAACCGCGCGTCTTTCTGTCCGCCACCACAGCCCAAGCCGATGACATGGACACGCGGAGAGGCAATGCGATCTGCTGCGGCGGCAAAGGCGCGGTCATAAGCCGCCACGCAATCCGCATCGAGCCGCGCGGGCGAACAGGCCTGGTGCAACGCGAGCCATTTCTGGGTTTGCTTGACGCTGTCGTAATGGAATTTGTGGTTCACCCGCCGCGTGCGCAGGGATGCCAATAAGTCGCGCCGCACGGCGTCCGGAAACTGGCTGGCGTGGAGGGTGACATTGACAAGCGACATGCGCTGTTTGTCGCTGAAAGCGCGGCGTAAGACAAGCGCGTTGCGCGGGCTTCCAATCGGCCTGGGCGATGGAAGCCTGTGGCGCGCTCGGAAACCAGGGCTGAACTTCGCGCCACCGCAGGACCGCGACCGGTCCCTCGGTCGCAGCAATCTGAGTGGCGAAGAAAGGCGGAATGCTTGCGGTCTCGTTGCGGGCGGAGCGCTGCGTGCCGGGACGGGCACGCGGTCCGTTGGCGGCAGTGCCCGGTTACGCTGCGGAACCCGCGCCTGGGCGCTTTCGGACTTTGCAGTCGGGCCATCCGGACTAAACTGGGTGCATGGCAAGAACTCGATTGTTCGCCGTGGCGATTCTTTTCGTGGTGATTTTCGCCGGAGGGTTGTTCCTGGGGTTCAAGCTTCCGGCCTGGGTCGGCTGGGGTGGCGGGGTGAAGGTTTTCAGCACCTCTGCGCTCCTGCAGCAGGTGCAAACGCTCTCTCAGCTCGTCACCGTCAAATACGTCATCGAGAAGGCGGTGGTGATTGAGGATGTGAAATGGTACGGCGAGAGCCGGGTCTTGTTGCTGGCTCACGGCATCGTGAAAGCGGGCGTGGACCTCAGCCAGATCAAACCCGAGCACATCCAAATCACCGGACGCCGCCTGACGCTCCAGTTGCCGCGGGCCCACCTCACGGACGTTTACCTGGACGAAGCCGAGACCCGCGTCATCGAGCGGGAAACCGGCCTGCTCCGCACCTTTGACAAACAGTTGGAACAAACGGCGCGGCAGACGGCGCTGGATGACATCGGGCGGGCGGCGCGGCGGAGCGGAATCCTCAAGGACGCCGAGGAACGCGCTCAGACGCAACTGACGGAGTTGCTCCGAGGCATGGGTTTTGAAGAGGTGTCGTTCGCCGGAGCGGCGGCCAATCCTTGACGGCAGGCAAGCGGGCGATTGTCAAGAAAGGCGCCTCGGGCGTAAGACACTGTCTCAAAAACGGGCGGAGGCGACGCCCGCAAAAACCGTCGTACCAACGACGGTCGGTCGGGCAACTGAGGTGGATGTGCGGCGTCAGTGAGCCGCGGCCCGGGCCACGCGCGCGGGCACGGCTTGAACGATTCTGACCGGGGCTGGCGTGTTCGAAATATCCTGTGGATTCACAGAGATCGTGAGTTTGCGCTTGGATGGAGGGTGTGCGTCTCCCAGGTGCGCCCGCAGTTGCGAGAGATAGATGCCGCCCAGCCGGGCGGGCGGCCGCCGGTTGGTCACGAGATCGTATCCCCGCACCTCTTGGAGAAACTTCATCAGATGTACTTTGGATGCCATATGCTTGCCTGCGAGCGACGTTGCACCTCATGTGCCATGCCGCCGGGCAGTCCCAGTTCGCACCCCGACCAGCGGAGTTTCAGACAAACGCGGACAGCGCGTCGGCGCGCCGGGTAATCACGCGCATTTGCCTGCGGCGGGAATTCGCGCGGGGGCGGAATGCGATGCAGATGAAGGGCGGGTTGTTTCGGGTGAGAGTTCGCATCTATTTCCGCGGCAATATGAATGGGGTGAACACCCCATAGGCAGGATTGGGCCTGCCGACTAGCCTGTGCGCATGAACGGTGATTCGGCTGCAACTGAGACTTGCGGCGCGTGCCAAACCAGCGTCGCCTCCGCCCCGCAATCCAACCTCAACCTGGACTGGCCCTATCGGGCACGAAGCCCAGGTGGGATCGGTCTGGAGTCGAGGCTCTCGACCGCGCGAGTGCTGCCCAACCCGGCGATCTGTCGAGCCAAGGCCGCCGGCTTTGCTGACTACGCTGACTGCCTGGTGGATCAGCCCTTTCGGTGTCCGCATGCGCTTGGTCTTGGTGGCGGATACTTGTGCCAACATCCGCAACGGAACGAGATCATCCTGCGCACCGGCACGAATGACCAGTAGGAGTATGGTGGAGAATACTCCACGCTTCCCAAGTCGGCTCTGTGCGCCCGGGCGTCGCTGGGTTGTGTCATCCGCCCTCCGGGATGAAAGAAGCTCCCGGTTCGTGATCTTTCCAGTTGAGCCGCGGCAGAGAATGGAGCAAACTCAGTGCGCTGCGACAAAGCCCCGCGTCCAGTCGGATAGATCGGACCTCATGCCGCGGGAGAGCGAGATTCTGCGGGCGTCGGAAACCGAACCATGAAAACGAAAGCTTCACCCCTCCGCCGAAAGAAGGCGAGTCCCCCCGTAGCGCAGCGCGAAACACTCACGCCGACCGGCGCGGCGTTCCCCATCGTGGGCATCGGCGCCTCTGCTGGAGGCTTGGAGGCCCTCGAACAATTCCTGGGGCACGTGCCGGCCGGCAGCGGCATGGCGTTCGTCATCGTCCAGCATCTGGACCCGACGCACAAAGGGATCATGCCCGAACTCCTGCAGCGCGCCACCAGCATGAAAGTCATCCAGGTCAAGGATCGCACCAAGGTCCGGCCGGATTGCGTCTATGTCATCCCGCCGAACAAGGACATGTCCATCCTGCATGGCGTGCTGCACCTGCTCGACCCGGTCGCGCCGCGGGGACTTCGCCTGCCGATTGATTTCTTTCTCCGTTCGCTGGCGCTGGACCAGCAGGAGCACAGCATCGGGGTGATTCTGTCCGGGATGGGCTCCGACGGCACGCTGGGGCTGCGCGCCATCAAGGAGAAAGCAGGCGTGGTGCTGGTGCAGGACCCGGCCACGGCCAAATTCGACGGCATGCCGCGCAGCGCGGTGGACGCCGGCTTGGCGGACATCGTGGCCCCGGTGGAGGAACTGCCCGGGAAAATCCTTGCCTATCTCCAGCGCACGCCGCTGATCGCCCAAACCGAGGTGGCCCTGGAAGACAAGTCGCAAAGCGCCCTGGAAAAGGCGGTCATTCTGCTCCGGGCCCACACCGGCCACGACTTTTCCCTCTACAAGAAGAACACCCTCTACCGCCGGATCGAGCGCCGCATGGGCCTGCACCAGATCACCAAGATGGCGGCCTACGTCCGGTACTTGCAGGAGAACTCGCAGGAGCTGGATTTGCTGTTCAAGGAATTGCTCATCGGGGTGACGAACTTCTTCCGCGATCCGGCGGCGTGGGAGCAATTGCAGGAGCAGGCCCTTCCGAGATTGCTCGCGAGCCGGTCGCCCGGCCAGGCGTTGCGGGCGTGGGTGCCCGGCTGCTCCACCGGAGAGGAAGCGTATTCCCTGGCCATCGTGTTTCGGGAAGCGGTCGAACAGAGCAAGCCCAAGGGGAGTTTCGCCCTGCAAATTTTTGCCACCGACCTGGACCGGGACGGGATTGACAAGGCCCGCCAGGGTTTCTTTCCGGAGAACATTGCCGCCGACGTGTCGCCGGAACGGCTCCGGCGGTACTTCATCAAGGAAGAACGCGGCTACCGGGTGCGCAAAGAGATTCGCGAGCTGGTGATCTTTGCGCCGCAGAACCTGATCATGGATCCGCCCTTCACCAAGCTGGACCTCCTGAGTTGCCGCAACCTGCTGATCTATTTGTCCCCGGAAGTGCAGAAGAAACTCATGCCGCTGTTTCATTACAGCCTCAGTCCGGGCGGCATTCTGTTCCTTGGCAGCGCGGAGACGATCGGCAGCGCGGCCGACCGGTTTACCCCGCTCAGCGGCAAGGCGCGGCTGTTTTGGCGCACGGAGTCCGCGCTGCCGCCGGAGCCCGTCGAATTCCCCTCGTCGTTCAGCGTGCCGCGCTCCGACGTGGGCGAGGTGCGCCCGTCGCCCAAACCGCCGCTCAGTCTCCAGTCGCTGGCGGATCAGTTGGTCCTGCAGCGTTACGCTCCGCCCGCGGTGCTCGTCAATGACAAGGGCGATATCCTTTACATCAGCGGCCACACCGGCAAGTACCTCGAACCGGCCGCCGGCAAGGCGAACTGGAATCTCTTCGCCATGGCCCGAGAAGGGTTGCGCTACGAGCTGACAAGCGCCTTCCAGAAAGCGCTCCGGCAACCCGGGCGCCTGACCCTCCATGGACTCAAGGTCGGGACCAATGGCGGCGAGCAGTGCGTGCAAGTGACCGTGCAGCGCCTCGATGAACCCGGCCCCCTGCAAGGGTTGGTGATGATCGTGTTCACCGACGTGACCGCGCCCGTGGCCGCCAAGGGGACCGGGCGGTCTCCGAAGGCGCACGCCCACGGTCCGCGTCTGGCCGAACTGGAGCGGGAACTCCAGCGGGTCAGCGCCGAGGCGCGGGCCACCCACGAAGAGATGCAGACCTCGCAGGAGGAACTCCGGTCGGCCAACGAGGAACTGCAGTCCACGAATGAAGAACTGCAATCCACCAACGAGGAACTCACCACCTCGAAGGAGGAGATGCAATCGCTGAACGAGGAACTGCAGACGCTCAACACGGAGTTGCAGGCCAAGGTGGACGAGCTCTCCCGGGCCAGCAACGACATGAAGAACCTGCTCGACAGCACCGATATCGCAACCTTGTTTTTGGACAAGGAACTCCGTGTCCGGCGCTTCACTGCGGAGGCGACGAAGATCATCAAGTTCATCCCGGGCGACGTGGGCCGGCCCATCACCGACCTGGTTTCCGACCTGAACGACCCGACGCTGGCGGACGACGTGCGCGAAGTGCTGCAGACGCTGGTTCCGTCGGAAAAGCCGGTGGCCGCGTGCGATGGCCGTTGGTTCAAAGTGCGCATCATGCCCTACCGCACCTTGGACGACCGGATTGACGGCGTGGTCATCACCTTCGCGGACATCACCGCGGCCAAGACGTTGGAGGCGAGGTTGCGAGCCGAGCAGGCCGGTTTGCAGAGGCAGGTCACGGACCAGACCACAGAATTGGACCGGCGCGGTGGGAGAAAGCCAGCTCCAAACGGTTGACCGGCAATAGAGGACTGACGACTTTTCAACAGGAGCACGCCATGCAAGAGAAACCGAATCCATCACCCGAGGTCGCCGAACGGCGCCGCCGCGCCGAGGAGCGACTGCGCGGGCAGAACCCGGAAACGAGCCGAGCCCAGACCGAGGCGGACTTGGAGCGCCTGGTGCATGAACTGCAGGTGCATCAAATTGAGTTGGAAATGCAGAACGAGGAACTCCAGGAGGCGCGCGCCAACCTGGAGGTGCTGCTGGCCCAATACTCCGACCTCTACGACTTTGCCCCGACGGGCTACTTCACCCTCGCCGCAGACGGCACCATCCTCGCCGTCAATCTCCCCGGCACCCGCCTCGTCGGCATCGAGCGCGCCCGGCTGCTCAGCCGGCCCTTCACGCCGCTGGTTGCCAAGGCGGACCAACCCGTCTTCAAGGCCTTCCTCGAAAAGACCTTTGCGGGAGACAGCCGGGAATACTGCGAGGTGGCACTCGTGCGAGCGGAATCAGAACCGTTCTTTGTTCGCGTCGAGGCGGTGGTTTCCGAGGGCGCGAAGTAGTGCCGCGCTGCCGTGCTGGATATCACCGCGCGCAAACAAGCCGAGGCTGAGCACGCCCGGCTGGAGCAGCAGGTCCATGCCGCCAGCGAGCGGGAACAGCGGCGCATCGGGGAGAGCCTCCACGAGGACCTTTGCCAGCGTTTGGCCGGGATTGAACTCGCCGCCGCCGCGATGGCAAAAACCCTGAAAGCAAAGGCGCGGCCCGAGTCGAGCCTGGCAGATGACCTCGCGGGCGAACTTCGCGAGTGTCTCCACCAAGCCCGGGATTTCGCCAACATACTGCGACCCGTCTCGCTGCTGGAGCAGGGTTTCGTGGCGACCATTAACAACTTGGCGTTTCATGTGCAGGAGCGCTCGGGGATCCGCTGCCTTTTCAAGGGTGAGGAGCTGCCCGAGCTGGCGGCGGCCGACGCCACCCACCTCTACCGGATCGCGCAAGAAGCCCTCAACCGCGCGGTCCAACCCGCGCAGAAAGCCAGCCAGATTGACATTGGCCTTTGCCGGAGTGATCGCGGCCTCACGCTGACCATCGCGGATGATGGTTCGGGCCTGGCGGAACCCTCCGACCCGGAATCGGCCCTGGGCCTGCAAATCATGCGCTACCGGAGCGAGGTGCTCGGCGCCGCGTTGACGATCGAAGCGAAGCCCGGCGGCGGAACGGTCGTGACGTGTCGCTTTCCCCTGGCGGGAAGGGATGCGGCAGGACAGTGAATCCATGAAAGAACCGCCCAGCCAAGCCTCCCGATCTCGCCGTTGGTCCGCGCGCGTGAATGGCCTCCCTAGGGATGCGGAGACGCCGTTTCGAGGTTACTGGCTGACGACGCATCATTGATCACTGACAACTTTGGGAAAGGAGCACGCCACGCAAAAGAAACCGAACCCCTCACCCGATGCCGCAGAAATGCGGCGCCGCGCGGAAGCGCACCTGAAACAACAGCACGTGGCCGCGGACCAACTCCTGACCGAGGCCGACACGCAACGCCTGGTCCACGAACTACAGGTGCATCAAATCGAGTTGGAGCTGCAGAACGCGGAACTCCAGCGCGCCCGGCAGGAGATCGAGGCGGGGCTGGAGAAATACAGCGACCTCTACGATTTCGCCCCGGTGGGTTACGTCACCCTGGATCGTGAGGGGGCGATCCAGGAGGCGAACCTCGCCGCCGCCAGCCTGCTGGGCCTCGAACGCTCCCGGCTGGTCAAGCGGCGCCTCGGGCTCTTCGTCTCCGAGGCGGATCGATCCGTGCTCACCGCGCTCCTCGCACGCGTCTTTGAAAGCAAGACTCGAGAGTGCTGCGAGGTCACGCTCCTCAAGGAAGGCAAGTCCCCGGTCGAGGTGCGGATCGAGGCGGTCGTCGCAGCGTCGGGGCGGGAATGCCGGGCGATGCTCGAAGACATCACCGAACACAAGCGGGCCGAGGCGGATCGTCTCATTCTGAACAAGCTGGAGTCCACGGGGATTCTGGCCGGCGGCCTCGCCCATGATTTCAACAACCTGCTCGCGGTCATCGTCCTGAACTTGGATCTGGCCCAAACCAGCGTTCCCTCCGGGGAGGAATCGGCGCAGTTTGTTGAAGAAGCGAAGAAGGCGGCCTTCCTGGCCCGGGGACTGACCCAGCAACTCATCACCTTTGCCCTCGGCGACGCGCCGGTTCGGCAGCCGACGCGTCTGTCTGGATTGATCGAGAATCTCGTCCGGCCGGCCTTGAGCGGTTCCCGCGCGCGCTGTGAATTCTCCCTGGCCGACGATCTTTGGTGGGTGGAGGCGGACGCGGAGCAGATCGGACAGGTCATCCGGAACCTGGTCCTGAATGCGCGAGAAGCGATGCCGGAGGGCGGGGTCATTTCTGTGCAGGCCCGGAACGTGACGTTGGGGTCCAACAAGAATCCATCCGTGCCGCCAGGCGACTATGTCCGGGTGAGCGTTGCGGACGCGGGCAGCGGCATTGCGCCCGAGGTGTTGCCAAAGGTCTTTGATCCCTATTTCTCGACGAAACGGAGAGGCGATCAAAAGGGCATGGGTTTGGGGCTGGCGATCTGTCATACGGTGGTTCAAAAACACGGAGGAGCGATCACTGTGGAGTCCGCGGTGGGACGCGGGACCACCTTCCACGTTTATCTGCCCGCCCGCCGGGAGCTGCCTGTCGCCCGGAAAGCACCCGCCGCAACCACCCCTCCGCCGCCCGGGAGAATCCTGGTGATGGAGGACGAAGAGGGAGTGAGCAAAGTGATTGGGGCGGCGCTCCGGCGGATGGGCCACGAGGTGGAACTGGTGGCAGATGGGCAGCGGGCCGTCGAGGTTTACCAAAGCGCGCAGGACCTGGGCCGCCCCTTTGATGTGGTCCTCCTGGATTTGACGATTCGCGGCGGGAAGGGAGGACAGGAGGCGATTCAAGTGCTGCGGGAGATTGACCCGACCGTGAAGGCCATTGTCATGAGCGGATACGCCGACGATCCCGTGGTCCTGGAACCAGAACGTCACGGCTTCAAAGGCTTCTTGGCGAAACCCTTCGGCCGTGACAAACTGGAGGAGATGCTTGCCCGGGTCATGGGAAGTTGACCTGTGAGCATCGCCGCGCTATGAGCCGAAAGCCAAAACTCACCGTTGCCGCCGCCGCACTGCGCCGTCGCGCCGAGACCCGGCTGCTGGAGTTCTGCGCCCAGGAGCCACACCGCCCCATGATGGCTGCACTTTACCGCCGGGCCGAAGCCCGGTTGCGGAAACGGCGGAAGCCTCAGAGGTCGAAGGCGGGGATTCCGAAGTCAGACGCTGACCCGCGACGGTTGCTCCAGGAACTGCAGGTCCACCAGGTGGAGCTGGA
Organism: uncultured Verrucomicrobiota bacterium; assembly: GCA_964371005.1. Taxonomy (GTDB): domain Bacteria; phylum Verrucomicrobiota; class Verrucomicrobiia; order Limisphaerales; family MWDV01; genus MWDV01. Next base: position 25,198 of record CAYJNU010000009.1, read on the forward strand.
GATGCAGAACACGGAACTCCAGGCCGCGCGGGATCGAATGGAGACGCTGCTGGAGAACTACACCGATCTCTACGATTTCGCCCCGGTGGGCTATTTCTCCCTGGATGAGGCGGGTCAAATCTTCGAGGTGAACCTGACCGGCGCCGCGCTGCTCGGCGTGGAACGGTCCCGCTTGATCCACCGGCCGCTGCCGCTTTTTGTGGTGCCAACCAGCCAGCCGACCTTTGAGAACTTCCTCAAGAGAACCTTTGCCGGATCGGGGAAACAAGTCTGCGAGGTGGAACTGCGGAACGAGGACGGCGTCACTTTTTGGGCGGATCTTCAGGCCGTGCCGGCCGTTTCCCTGCGCGGGGCCGGGAAATGGTGCCGGGTGGCGGTTTCGGACATCACCGTCCTCAAGCGGGCGGACGAGGCGCAACGTCGGATGGAGGCGTTGGCGCTCGCGAACCGCGAGATGAAACGGGAAATCGTACGGCGGCAAGCGGTGGAAGCCGCCCTCAAGCAAAGCAAGCGCCGCCAAAGCGAATTGTTGCAGGAGTCGCGCGACATGCAGGAGCGGTTGCGCCGGCTCGCCCGCCGGGTGCTGCGGGTCCAGGAGGAAGAGCGCAAGGAGGTCAGTCGCGAGTTGCACGATGAAATCGCCCAAACCCTGGTGGGCATCAATGTTCATCTGGAGAACCTGACCCGGGACCTGCCGGTCAATCCCAAGGTGTTCAAACAACGAATCGCGCGCACGCAACGGCTGGTGGGGAAAGCGGTGGACACGGTGCATCGCTTTGCGCGCGATTTGCGCCCGACCATGCTGGATGACCTGGGGTTGATCCCCGCCCTGCATGGCTATTTGAAAGAGTTCACGAAGCGGACGAAAGTCCGCGTGCAATTCACGGCGTTTGCCGGAGTGGAACAATTGAGCAGTGCCCGGCGCACGGTGCTTTATCGCATCGCCCAATCCGCGCTCACGAACATCGCCCGGCATGCCCGGGCCAGCCAGGTGAGAGTGAGCCTGCACAAAGTCCAGAACACCGTGCGCCTGGAAGTCCAGGACGACGGCAAATCGTTTGACACCGGGCGCGTGCTGTTTGCCAAGCGTCATACTCGATTGGGCCTGCTGGGCATGCGGGAGCGGGCGGAGATGTTCGGCGGCAGCTTCGCCGTCGAGTCGGCGCCGGGCCAGGGCACGACCATCCGGGCGCAGATTCCGTTCGGCAACGGGACCAAGGCTTGAAGTGCGGATGAAGCCTCGCAAGCGGATCACCGTTTTGCTGGCGGAAGATCACACGGTCGTTCGCGAAGGATTGCGGACGTTGCTGGAGGCGGAAACACCTCCACGTTGGACCGGGAAGCTGGATTGAAGTCCGCAACAGCGGCTCAACATGGACCGGAGCGGGACGCCGGGTGAGGGCACCCGGCCTACAAGAGCGCGGTTTTGTGGGGATGCAGGCCGGGTGCCCCATGAACCGTCCCGGAGTGCGCCCGTCCTCGGGCGCAGCAACCGCCGCATGCGACGACGGCCCTGGGGTGTCCTGCGGCCCGGCTACGCCCCATGCCGCTGCGCCCGAGGACGGGCGCACTCCGGTTCAGGGGCTCAAGGCGCGAAATCTGGTTCGGAGAAATCTCACCCCGACCCTCCCCCGAGGAGAGGGGGCAGCGATGACCGCACTGGGAAAAGTCACTGAACGAGGAACCTGCTCCAGCATTGCAGAATGTTCTCCCTCTCCGTGGGGGGAGAGCTGGGGTGAGGGCGAGCGTGGATTCCATCTGAATAGACACGGCTTAGGCACTTCTCCCATCATGGATTCGGGGAAACCCCGATAGTCCGCGCGTCGCCCGTGCCTCATTGTCACAGGTGCATGCCCGCACGATCCATGAACGACGCCGGAACCGACGACGACCAGGCCCATAACGAGGCTTCTCATGCGGGAACATCGTCCGCCCCCGGAACACCGGGTGAGAAGCTGCTGTCGCACAAGACCCGGATCTTCGTGGTGGATGATCACCCGGTGGTACGCAAAGGACTGCAGATGTTGTTGAACTTGCAGTCGGACCTGCAAGTGTGCGGTGAAGCCGTCGGTGTCGCCACCGCCAAGGAAGGTATTTCCGCGCTTCAGCCGGACCTGGTCGTGGTGGACCTCGGCTTGGAAGACGGCGACGGATTCGAGCTGATGGAATGGCTCCACCGCGATCATCCGCACATCAAGATGCTCGTCTTCAGCGGGCATGATGATTTGGTCTTTACCGAGCGCGCCTTCCGCTGTGGCGCGCAGGGTTACGTGGTAAAGCATGATGGCATGCATGAACTCATCCGCGCCATCCGGTTGGTGATGCAGAACCAGCCGTACATCAGCGCCAAGGTCACCCAAAAAGACCCGCGTCCCACACGTCCAGCCAGGAAGACTTGAGCCGATCATTTGACCCAGAACATGAACAACCCACTGCTCACCATCGCATCCGAAATGAACCAGCGCTTCACGCGCGGCTTTCGATGCGGGCGGCAGGCTGCGGTTCTGAAGTCAAACCGCGGAGTCTCCCGGCTCAAGATTGGCCGGTGGGCCGATTGTGCGTTCGAGGTGCGCGTCTCCCAGCGGGAGACGTTGTTTCTTGAGGCCGTTGACGGCACTCCCTGACGCATGAACCGGTTTGCGCAATGGCTGGTCGCAATGACGCTGGTGGTTTCCCTCGGCGGGCATTGGGTGCTTCTCCAGGGCCTCGCGTGGACCACGATGCTGGCCCGCTTCTCCCAAACGATGCCGCTCACGGAGGCCGTCGCTTCTACTTTCGATGGCAAACATCCTTGTTCGCTTTGCCTCGCGGTGCAGAAGGGCCAGCAGGAAGAACAGAAGAAATCGAAACTCCAGCCTCTGCAGAAGCTGGTTTTGATCCTCGATGCGCAGGTGCTCGCCTTGATTCCGCCGCCACCTCTTCCGCAGGGCAGCCAACTGGTTGAGGCCCTTCGTTCGCGCGCCGAAGAACCGCCGCGCCCACCGCCGCGCATGCCCCGCTCCGCAACCTTGGCGACCATTCAGGTCGCCGTTCGCGGCTTTGTAACTTCGCTGGACTCGTTGCCCACAGCCGCCTGCCAGCCAGCCGCCGCGGACCCCATCGCGAACCGCATTTGTGCTGTCGGCCATCAGTACTTGCGCGTGTGTGCATCGGAACTTCCCCGATACGACGTTCCGACGTACCCCGATTGTGAAAAACCTTCTTACCAAGGAAAGTCATGCCCGTGAAAACCAAACGATTCTATACCAATGCCGGAGCGAGCGCGCGTCCTGTTTCCCCCACGCTCACTCAGAAAGCCAAGCCGGAAACCGGCGGTGCCTTTTAGCCATAACCAAGTCAAGCAACATGAAAACAAGTCCCACTCGAATCCACATCCCTCGCACCAGGAGCTGGCTCTTTGTCGCCCTGGCATTGTGCCTCGGGTTGCTCACGCAACGCCAGGCTCTCGCCCTGACCCTGACCGTCGTAGATGGTACCGGCGCCCCCGTCTCGGATATTCGGTGGTTGCTGGAAGAGGATAACAGCGCGCCCGGGATTCCTGGCACGCCGGCCAACAACACCATTTCGCTGGTCATTCACAAGAGCCATGCGCCGGTGGTGGCGAGTGGCAGCAGCGCCGGCAACGTGACCGGCGTCACCATCGCCGGCCCCGGCGGTCCGGTGGACCCGGCCACGACCGGGAAGCGCTACGCGATCTCGGTCATGGCCCAAGACCACACCCTGGGCGGCGCCAATCTGACCAACGGCCAGACGGCGGTGACGGTGGTGCTGAACAAGCATCCCATCCCCACGGCGCAGATCAGTATTCTGGCCTTTGAGGATCACAACCCGATCAACAACGTGCCCGACGCCACCGAAGTCGGCATCCCGGGCTGCCAGATCACTTTGAGCGATTTCCTGGGCGGGCCGATGATGGCCGACGTCTTCGGCAATCCGCTCGGCACCACTTACCAAACCAACAACGCGGGCGACTTCCTTATGGTGGATGGGTCGCCGGTCGTGCAAGACCTGGGCACGGGCTTCATCTACACTGACGCCAACGGCAAGGCCCTCGTCAGAAACCTCGCCATGGGCAAGTATGGCATCCAGGTGATCCCGCCCAATGGCACCGACTGGACGGGTGGCCACGGCTCAGCCAACCGCAACCGCGTGTGGAATCAAACCGCCACCATCGAGGGCACCCTCACGGTGGACGCCTGGGTGAAGGCCAATGAACCCAAGATCTTCATCGAGGGCTTTGGCGTCGGCACCTACCATGCCTTCTTCGGATTCGTCAATCCGTCCTTGCTGCCCTACAGCACGAACGCCCCCGGCGCCGTGACGATTCGCGGCACAAACCGGTTCAATCACTTCGGTCGCCCGCCGGTCAACCAGCAGTACGCGGTCGGTCCACCCGTCTCCCAAGCGTGGGTCGCTTTGAACGAACCGGGCGTGCTCGGCCTCGGTGGCCCCGGCCTCTACGCCGTGGAATGCGACCCGGATACGGGCGCCTTTGAGATTCCGAATGTGCCGCCGGGGACCTACCAGTTGGTCACGTGGGACCGGCCGCTCGATGCCTTGTTCGGCATCAATACGATTAACGTGCCCGCCGATCCCCCCGGCGGCGTGTACGACCTGGGGAACGTCCTCTCCTTCCGCTGGTTCGGCACCTGGGAAGGTTCCGTTTTCTACGACACCGACAAGGACGGCTTCAAGGACGCGAACGAAGTGGGTATTGCCAATCAGAACCTCAATCTCCGCTGGCGCGACGGCACGATCTACCAAGCCCAGCCCACGGACGTGGATGGCAACTATGAATTCTCAGAGGTGTTCCCCTTCTTCAAGTGGTTGATCGCCGAAGTGGACTTCACGCGCTTCAAGGCCACCGGCATGACCACTGTGGTTGACGAAGGCGGGAGCATTCCGCCCGCTCCCGAGGGAGTCATTGACTGGAGTAACCCGTCCGAGAACGTCCGCAATCCGCAGCCCCAGTACGAAACCGATCCCGTCACCGGCCTCATCGTGACCAACGCCGGCGCACCGGTGCAAATCAGCAATCCGAATACGGGCAACAACCTCTCCCGGACCGAAACCAACTCGACGCCCGCCGCGCCCTTGCTGCTCGAAGCGGTGCATCTGTTCCTGAACCAGAACAACCGCATTGACTGGGGCAAGATCAACTACGGCCCCGGCGAGAACGGCGGCATCGCTGGTGTCGTCGGCTACCAAACCACCCGCGCGGAAGAAGACCCCCGCCTCGGCACCATTGACCCGTGGGAACCGGGCGTGCCGCGCGTTCAGCTCGTGCTGTACCAGGACAAGAACGGCGACAAGATCATTGACGACCTGGACAGCAACCCCGGCGTGACGCTGGCGGACATTGACAACTATCCCGTCGGCTGGAACGAAGGCGGCGCCCCCGGCGTCGAGGACGTGGACCGCGATAACGACGGCACGTTTGATCCGGGCGACGCGATTAAGATTGTCTGGACCGACAGTTGGGACGACGCCCCTCCGACCGGCTCGCTCCAACCGAATCCTCCGGTTATCCAGGGCAAGCCGATTATCGGGAGCGACAATTACGCGACCTGGAATCAAGTCCGCGAAGGCGTGTTCGACGGCGGCTACGCGTTCGGCTCGTATCATCCGAACGGCATTGCCAGCGGCTCCGACGAAGTGGACTACCTCCCGCCCGGCATGTACATCGTTCAATCCTGCCCGCCTCCGGGCTACTACATCCAAACCGAGGAAAGCTTCAACGTGGGTTTCGGCGACGCATACGTCCCGAGCAAGTTGTTGCTCCCGCCGGAACTCGTCGGCACGCCGGCGAATCACGCGGGTGACACTTACCTGCCGAACATCCTTCCTGCCGTGCGCCAGACGCTCCCCACGCTCTTCAGCGTGCCGGATGAACTCACCCTTTTCCCGGGTGAGCCTTGTGTGTTTGCCACGTCGGTAACCGGCCAGGAGCGCCCCATCCCGGACATGAAGTGGGTCCGCGTGGCCGAAGGCAAGAACGCCGCCTGCGACTTCCACGTCTATACCGAAGTGCCCAAGTCCACGCGGGTCGTTGGCTTCGTCCTCAACGACCTGACGGCGGAATTCAATGCCTGGAGCCCGATGTACGGCGAGAAGGGTTCGCCGGGTTGGCTCCCCATCTCCTTCCGTGATTTCACCGGCCGGGAAATCGCCCGCACCTATTCGGATGAGTACGGCAGTTACGAAGCCCTGCTGCCCTCCACCTACAACGTGGCCGCGCCCGCCCCCAGCGGTGTCGCGCCCCAGATGATCACCATGGTGCTGAACGATCCCACCATGCCCGATCCGGCCAACCCGGCCAATCGCATCCCGGATCCCAATTACAATCCGGCCTTCGCGACCACGCCCTGGACGCTGCACTACAATCCGGGCACGTTCCTCTACGCCGATACGCCCATCGTGCCGATCGCGGCCTTCGTCGGCTATCCGAACAAGCAGCTCGATGTCGAACCGCCCACCCTGACGCCGATGATCAAGCGCGTGACCGTCGGTCCGGTCAATGCCTTCCCGGCCAATCTGACCGTGGATGGTCCCTTCGTTCCCTTCGGTGGCTCGGACAACAGCCGCATCGTCAACATTGACTCGGTGGGCACGGTGGCGGTGGCGAATCCCAACTACACAAACGGCTCGCCGCTCTCGGCCACCATCAACCGCAACTTCGGCTTCGGCAACCCGGGCAACGGGGCCACTGTCACCATCGGCGGCGTCCCGGTGCCGAGCGGCGACATCGTTTCTTGGAGCAACGCCCGCATCCGCGTGCGCGTGGAGAACACCCTGCCCGCGGGGACTTCCGGTCAAATCCTGGTGACCCGGGTTGTGGGCGGCGTGGCCCGGACGACCCCCATCGGCGTCATGCTGACCCGCGGCGACGCGGGCGATGTCATCGGTGCCAACGTCCACATCGTCACCCCGGTGGATCCCATCCTGCAACCGACGGCCACGCCCATCCAGGATGCGATTGACGCGGCGAACCCGGGCGATCTGGTGATCGTTCCCGTCGGCGCGTGGGACTACAACGAGAACCCGATTCTCTGGAAGCCGGTGCGTCTGCAAGGTTCGGGCCTCGGCACCGTGATCAACGCCAATCCCACCCCGGCGGAACGGCTCTCCGCGTGGCACACCAAGGCGGCCACCATCCTGACCGGCAATCCGCTCGCGAACGATCCGTTTGCCGCGGTCGAAGCGCCCGGCATCATGGTCCTCGGCAACGGCACGGGTGCCTACGCCGCCAACTTCGCGGCGGACGAATCCCGCATTGACGGCTTCCAAATCAAGGGCGCCGTCTCCGGCGGCGGGATCATGGTCTGGACCGAGGCGGCCAATCTGCGGATCAGCAACAACCGCATCATCGGCAACCAGGGCAGCGTTTCCGGCGGCATTTCGTTGGGTGAGCAGGCCCAAATCGGCACGCTCTACAACAACCCGAACGTCGTCATTGAGGACAACCAGATCTTCCTCAACGGCGGTATCGCCGGCGCGGGCGGTATCGGCATCTTCACCGGCGCGACCGGCTACAAGATTCAGGACAACTACATCATGGGCAACTTCACCCGCGGCAGCGGCGGCGGCATCTCGCACGAGGGCCGCAGCCCCGGCGGCTTGATTGCCAACAACGTCATCGCCTTCAACGAAGTCTTCTACGGCGTGCCGGGGGCCAACATCCCCTTCACTGGGGACGGCGGCGGCATCTTCGTGGCGGGCGTTCTCCCGGTGGGCGGCGGCCTGAGCGCCGGCGCCGGCTCGGTGACCATCGTCAATAACCTGATCCAGGGCAACCTCGCGGGCGCCGGCCACGGCGGCGGCATTCGAGCTGCCAGCATCAACGGCGCCGACGTGCAGGCGAGCAACAACCAGAATGACTGGTACGCGCTGGACATCCTGAACAACGTCATCGTGAACAACGTGGCGGCCAACGCCGGCGGCGGGGTATCACTGGCCGATGCCGCGCGGGTGCGTGTGCTGCACAACACCATCGCTCGCAACGACAGCACCGCCACCGCCCAGGCCACCTTCCTGGCCGATCCCCAAATCTCCACCCCGCAAGGCGCGGGGCTGGTGACCCACGCGCATTCGGCGGACCTGCAGGCGGCCGGCGTCGGGCAACTCTATTGTGACCCCGATCTGCGGAACAACATCTTCTTCCAAAACCGGTCGTTCTTCTACGACCGCACGGTTCAGGGGTTGTTCCCGAATGCCCCCGCATACTTGGACCTGCAAGTTGCAGATGGCGCGGGCACTTTGCATCCCATGAACTGCACGCTCACCCCGGGCACGGCGGGATACAACGGTGCGAACAACCTGAAGCAGAATCCGTCGTTCACGCAACCGTATCTGAATACGCTGTTCACCGCCGTCGTGATTGACGAAGTGGGCAACAACCTGTCCGTTCGCTTCACGCCGACCGGCATCTTCCGGCCCAACGGCACGGATCAAGGGGATTACCACGTGAACGCCGGCTCGCCGGCCCGCGACAACGGCGCCAACGTGGCGGCCATCTTGGAACTGGCCGCCGACTTCGACGGCGCCGCACGCGACGTGGCGGATCCCGATATCGGTGCGGACGAATACTCCGCGGCGAACGAAAGCATCCTCCCGCCGGTCGCGCCAGCCATCACGGTGGCCCAAGTCGGACCGGCCGCTGAAGGCGCCGCGCCGCCGCTCACCGGGCTGATCACCGGCCCGAACGTCGCGCCTGGCCCGATGATGGCGCCGCTGAGCCTCAACCCCCTGCCGGGCGATCCGTTCAACCCGCTGCTCGATCCCGAACCGGGCGTGGACAGCGACGGCGATGGCAATCCGGCGAACGACGTTGCCTACCACCAACTGGCCGCCGGTGATGGCTGGGCCACGATGGCCGATGGCACGGACCTTTACACTTTCGGGTTCTCCGACGTGACACCATTCGTCACGGCGCTGACCGCGGAAGCCACGGCCCTGGCGGCGGCGCATGGAGCGGAACTGGCCTCGCTGCTCGCGCAGGCTGCCGCCTCGAACGCCATTGGCCTGAGTTACACCGGCCCGACGCCCGATAATTGGGAAGACCTGCGGGACGCGTATCTCCTCGCCGCGGCTGAGTTGACTGCCGAGGCGACCGACCTGCGCACGGTGATCGAAGCCCCTCTCCGGGGGATCGGCCCGAAGGTGCAAACCGAAGGTCTCCTCGCAGCCAACATCGCCGCCCCGACGATGGTGTTCAAGGAAGGCCAGCACGCCTACCTCGACCTCTCCAACGTGGGCATGTTGATGCGGCCGGACCTGTTTGATCCGCACACGGTCCACTTCCACGGTTTCCCGCAGGCCGCCTCGATCTTTGATGGCGAACCGATGGCTTCCGTCTCCATCGCCATGGGCGGCACGCTGCGTTACTACTACAACATCGTCGAGCCCGGCACCTACCTGTATCACTGCCACGTGGAAGCCACGGAGCACATGCAGATGGGCATGATCGGCAACCTCTGGGTTACGCCGAAGCAAAACAACCTCCCGGACAACACGGACCTGAACGGGTTCACCCATCACACCGGTTACAGGTACGCCTACAACGACGGCGACGGCTCCACCCGTTATGACGTCGAGGCGCCGCTGCAAATCACCGGGTTCGACCGGAACTTCCACGAACAGCACATCGCGGTGCAACCGTTGCCCTTCGCGGCGATGCGGGACGATTACCCGATGCTCAATGGTCGTGGGTATCCGGATACGATCAATCCGTCTCCGCTGCCGCCGGCCTCCTCGAACGACTACGCCCGCGAAGCGCAGAAAGTCTCCTCTCTGGTTACGGCCACCGCCGGCCAGAAGATCCTCCTGCGCATCTCGAACGTGTCCGAGACGGACATCCACACCCTCACGGTGATGGGCATCCCGATGAAGGTGATCGCCAAGGATGCGCGCCTCCTGCGCGGACCGACCGGCCTGAACCTTTACTACAACACCTCGTCGGTGAAGATCGGCGGTGGCGAAACCACCGATGTGCTCCTCGACACCACGGGCGTCGCCCCGGGGACGTACTTCCTCTACGGCACACGTCTCAACCACCTGTCCAACGACGCGCAAGACTACGGCGGTCTGATGACGGAAATCGTGATCGGGGCCCCTTAACCGAGTTAACGCTATGACGAAACTTCAAACCAGAATAAGGACAAACATGAACACGCAGACCACATACTCGCGTAATCGCAGCCTGGCGGTGGCGGCAGCCCTGCTGCTGGCCACGGCCGGAAAGTGCCTGGCTGACCATGCGCCCCACGCGGTGGACGGACTCACCAACGCCACGTCCACCTTCAACCTCGTCGCCGCCCCCGGCGAGATCAGCACCCCAGAGGGCAACAGCCTTTACTTCTGGGGGTATGGCACCAATGGCGCCCAGTACTCAGGGCCAACGCTGATCGTGAATCAAGGCTCCCTGGTCACGGTCGTTCTCAGCAACAGCCTGCCAGTCCCGACCTCGATTACGTTCCCTGGTCAGTCGGGCATCGCGGTGGCGACCCTGGGTGGCCCGACGCTATCCTGGTTGCTGACCCGCGAGGCCGGACCAGCGGGGCTCAACGGCTCCGGCGGCGGTGTGGTCCGCTATCAGTTCACGGCCAGCCAGCCGGGCACATACATGTATCACAGCGGCACCCGGCCCGATCTCCAGATCGAGATGGGCATGGTGGGCGCCTTGATCGTGCGTCCGACGGGGTTCGACCCCGCCAACGGGGCCACGTGGAAGGCGTACGCCGAGGCCGACTCCGCCTTCGACCACGAGTACCTGTTCCTGCTCTCGGACATGGACGAGGCCATCCATAACGCGGTGGAACTGCAGGTGCAAACCAACACGAGCGTTCCGGCGGGGGGGCTTCCCATCACCGTGGACATGAGCAAGCGCTTCGCGGTGTATTGGTTCATGAATGGCCGGTGCGGTCCGGACACGATGCTGCCTCGCTTCCATCACAGTCTGCCGGTGCAGCCCTATGACTGCTTCCCGCTCTTCCGCGCGGGAGAGAAGGTCCTGATGCGGGTGATCGGCGGCGGCAGCGACGAACATCCGCTCCATCACCACGGCAATCATGCTCGCATGATCGCCCAGGATGGCCGCGTGCTCAAGACGCCGGCCGGCCTTGTCGCCGACCTGAGCACGATGGAGTTTACCATCGCCTCCACGCCCGGCGGCACCATTGATAGCATCTTCTCCTGGACCGGTGCCGGACTTGGCTGGGATCCGTACGGTCACAAGCCCGGCGATCCGCTGGCCACGAATGAAGACCCGGCGGATCACGGGAAACCGTTCCCCGTCGTCCTGCCGGCCGAGCAGAACCTCGTCAACGGCATGATGTATGGTGGCAGTCCGTTCCTCGGATCGCCCGGCGCCCTGCCGCCCGGCGAAGGCGGATTCAATCCGAACAACGGGTTCATGTATCTCTGGCACTCCCACTCGGAGAAGGAAATCGTCAACAACGACATCTTCCCCGGGGGCATGCTGACGCTGGCCTTGATCGAGGCTTGGCCGTATCCGCCACCCCAGGTGATGGGTTCGTCCGGCGCCGCCGCACGCAGACGGGCAGCAACGGCACCCGTCGCCCCCGCTACGCCGGTGATTACGCCGACTGCTGAGACTTGGGGTTCAAGCTTCGGCAGGAGCACCCCGGCAGCCTCCGTCGCGCCGGTCGCCCCCGCGGCGCCCGCAACCCCGCCGGCTGCAGTCGCAGCGCGTGTGCCCACGGCACCACGGGCCACTGTGAAACAGGCACCGGCCCGGCCGGGGAAAGCACGTGAAGCCGCGCCCGCGCCGGCCCGCGAAACCGTCAGGCCCCAGCGCGGCAACACGCGGGTTGCCAACTGAGCGATGCTTGAGACAACGATGCGATGGAACATTTGAACCTTAACTGGAAACCTATTATGAAGAATTCAAGAATCACTCGAGCGGGTCTGGCACTCCTCTCCGGCGCGTGCGTCCTCGCCGCCGCCAGTGTGGGCGCCGCGCCGCTCACCACGAACCTCTATGCCAAGTTGGTATGGATCAATCCCCTAACGGGATCGGCTGATAGCGTTCAGGGCAGTCCGGCGCTGGGCCGCATCCCGATGTGGGGTTTTGCCGCCACGCCCGGGGGCGTCGCCACCGTACCCGGTCCAAAAATTGACGTGACGGAAAGTCAGGTGGCGGATGGCCTCATCATCACGGTCTATAACACAGACGCCATACCCGAACCGGTATCCCTGGTGATCCCCGGCCTTGAGGGGGGCGCGCCGCAGGTCGGCACACCATTCAGATTCGGCCCTGGGGATGCCAATTATCCGAACCGCGTTCGCTCGCTGGTGCCTGACGTGCCGAACGGTTCCGCCAGACAGTACCGGTGGAATGGTCCATTGAAGCCCGGGACCTACGCCTACCACAGTGGCTCGCATATGGCGGTACAAGTCCAGATGGGTCTTTATGGAATGGTCACCGTGCGGTTGAACAACAATCAGGTCTATCCGGGCCTCTACGTCCCCCTCAACCGCGAAGTGCCGGTCATCTTCAGTGAAGTGGATCCCGTGTTGCACTGGGCCGTGCAGACCAACGGCTATGGCCCTGGCCAAGCCATCAGCAGCACCATTCACTCCGATCCGAGCCTGTTCCTGATCAATGGTCGAGCCTACAGTTCGTCCACGCCCGCTCCCAGCCTTACGGGCAGCGGCGCGCGGAACCAACAGACGCTCTTCCGGATGATCAACTTCTGCTGGGATTCGCGCATTCCGACGCTGGTGGGCCCGGTGCCGGTTGGAAATATTTCCTCGGGCGGACATGGTGGACACTATCTCACCGCGATAGCGGAAGATGGCAAGCCCTATCCGTACCCCCGAACGGCCTATGCCCCCAACTTGGCGGCGCTCAAGACCATGGACCTGCTCTTCACGCCTCCCAATCCAGGCGGACCGCCGCTTCCGCTGACCTACCGATTGTACGATCACAGGCTGGGCCTCTCGAATCCTTCCAGCCCCGAGATTGGCGGCATGCTGGCCACGTGGATCGTGGCACCGTTCTAGGTCGATGTCAGCAACCAAGCAAGTTGGTTCAGCCGCCTCATTCTATCTGAGGCGGCTGTTACCAAGTCGAAGGTTCAACGACAAACATGAAGACGACTGCAGCTAAACAACATCCCAAAAGCTGGATGAACGTGCTTTGCGCGGGAAGTGCCCTCCTGGGTTTGGCCACGGTGTGGGGCGCCGCGCCCGCGGCGCCAACTGACGTTTCCTGCGCCGCACATTGCGCCGCGGCGGTTTCCCCGGCGACGGAGAAGACCGCGACGCAGGATCTGGCGGAACGGTGGGGAATCGAGGTCACCGCAATCCGTCTCTCCGCCCACGGAAGCATGATTGACTTCCGTTACCGCGTGCTCGACGCCGAAAAGGCGTCTGCTCTGGGTAACCCCAGTGTCAAACCCGTGCTGACTGATCACGACAACGGCGCCCAATTGCACGTGCCGAGCATGCCCAAGGTGGGGCAGTTGCGCAGCACTGCCCAGCGTCTGCGTGCGGGAAAGATCTATACCGCACTGTTCACGAACCCGGGCGGAGCGGTCAAGAAGGGGCACAAAGTGAGTGTAGCCTTCGGCGATTGCCGCGCGGAGAACTTGGTGGTGGATGAATGAGAGGTGCCGCATGAACTCGGGCTCAACTCTTAACGGCAGCGGGAGAACGCGCAACCCTCCGCGCAACGGCCGCCCGGACCGTGGGCTTCAAACGGCCGCGCCGGCCCGGCCCAAAGTGGTCATGTTCACCCTGTCGGTTGGGGTGCTGGCGGTGATCGTCGCCGTTTTCTTCGCGCTCTCGAATCGCTCTCCGAAGACCCGTTCCAGTCCGTCGGCTGCGGTTGTGGAAGCCAGCCAGACCGAGGCATCCGAGAGTGTTGCGGGCGACACGCCCCCACCCGCGCAGCACCTTCAGGCTGCCGTTGTCGGAACGCCGGCGAAACCCGCCGCCAAGAGCATGGAGGACCAGTGGGGCATCCAGATTACCAGCATGCGCGTGGGGTTTGGCGGCAATGGCTTGGACCTGCGCTACAAGGTGACGGATCCCGTTAAAGCCGCGAATCTGCTGCATTTGAAGGAGATCACATACATCATTGATCAGGGTACCGGCAAAGCGATTCCGCTGCCGTTCCAGAAAGAGAACCAGACCTCGCAAAAGTTGGTGGCGGGCAAGACGTATTTCGCGCTCCTGTCCAACAAAGGCCAGGTCGTAAAGCCGGGCAGCAAAGTGACGGTTGCCATCGGCAACAGTCGGGAACAGGACGTGATGGTCGAGTGACCCGTATGCCAGACCCACAGGACATGGAGGCCAGAAACCAAATCGCCTCAGACTTCAGCACGCGATGTCGGGAAAAATGGGGGTTTGGTTCCGCATCTGAAGGCGGCCTCATGCCTGCCTCCGCGGGTGGATGCCGTTCGTGGCGCTGGGCGACCCTCGGACTGCTCCTCTTCGCTTTGGGATGGTCGTGTGCCTCCGCCCGGGCGGCGTTCGTCACTCCGGCTCAATCCCAGACGATTTCTGTCGTCTGTGATTTCGACCCGCCCCGGTTCGAATCCGCGGGCGACTCCACGCGGGTGACGGTTGCTCGCTGTGACAATTGGGAGCGCGTGGGGGAACCCGCGTTGCCCTTCCGCACCGTCCAGGTG
>CAYJNU010000010.1:0-39083 GCA_964371005.1 uncultured Verrucomicrobiota bacterium
AGTCGGTTTGAGAATGGCGAAAGGGTCGATAGCACGTAACATAGTAATACTAGAATCCATGCAGGCGACCAAGACCGACGGTTTTCTGAGACTGGGGCTGGCCGACAGCACGTTGCTGAACCTTGCTCGGCAAGATGTGCTGGTGTTGACCGATGATCACCCGCTCTATCAGCAGCTCGCGAATGACAATCTGCCGGCACTCAATTTTACCCACGTGCGCGCCAGTGCATACGACTGGCAGCAACCGTGTTGAAGCCGAGCACTGCTACAACGAAAGCGATGATTCGTCCCGTGGACATTGGTCGGCCAACGGAAATCGGCCGGGTCCGCAGTCAAATCCCGGTCAGAATGCGGCCATGAGGCGAAGTGTTTTGCAGAGCTAATTAGCGGTGAGGAACTCAAGGTGGACAAATGGCTACTCTATTCGTCCTGGAAACCACGTGCTCTGCGCGTGGTTGTTTATTCTCCGAGACCGTTGGCGCATGGAAAGCGCGCGGCGACTGCGCCATGCTGAATACGCAAGCGCCGGAAGCCGGAGACGTGGATCGCCTCGCGGATTTGACACGGGAGCGCGGGAAGTGGGTTGAACCGGCCTCGGCTGAATTCCCTACCGGTTAGCCAGATGCTGCTGCAACTCGACCTTTGGGGAATTTGCCCAGGTGAAAAATGAGAAAGCCGTGGAGAAACTGCCGGACTTCCTGGGCTTGTTCCGCATTGGCTGAAAGCGTGGCGATGGTCGGCCAGTCTTCCTCCAGTAGTTGAACCACGAGCTTCTTGGCCTCCGCGGAAAGATGGCCTTTGTCCAAGTCGGGTCGCAATCCGAGTTCGTGGAGGAGTTTCAACTCGAAGGCGTAGATGGTGCGCGGTTGCGGCGGGCGCTGCGGGAGTGCCGCGAGCAGGCCGCGCATCAATTCATGCGCTACTGGGAGCGGTGTGTCGGTCTCCGTGGTTTGCTCAATGAGCGCGGCGGCGTAGCTGGCTTGCCGGAGGTAGCCGAGTTCCTGGCGCAACGCGAGGTGGGTTTCGAGCAGGCTGACTTCGCGTAACGTGTGCAGCTCGGAGCGCCGGCTGCGGCTGAAGCTGAAGTTGGCTTCGTAGAATAAATCCAGCTTTCCGGCGAATGGTGATTTGGGCCGGCGCGCGCCCTTGGCCACAGTGCTGAGCCGGCCCAGCGTGGGCGTAAGCCAGTTGACGATCCGGCTCGTCTCCGTGAGGGGCCGCGTGCGCAGAATGATGCCGGTGGTGTTTTCGGTCATGGGACCAGGCTGTCGTCTGGAGGATGCAGGACGGCGGAGAACATCGGTTTTAGGCTGCCCGGCGATCCTCCATCTCCCATTTGCTATCCTCGTTTTTCAGCGGGCGGTGGTGGCGCATAGCCGGGGGACACGGAGCCTAGACTGATGATGTACTTGATGGCGTCGGCCACGGACATGTCCAGTTTGATGATCTTGCTCTCCGGCACCAGCAACAAAAAGCCGGACGTTGGATTGGGCGTGGTTGGCACGAACACGCAGACGACTCTCTCCCGGGTCTTCGCTTGGACCTCATCGCGCTGCTCGCTTGTGACAAAACCGACGGAATGGACGCCCTCATGTGGGAACTCGACCAGCACGACGGTCTTGAAGGCGGTTTTCTTGTTTGTGCTGATGGCTTCGTTGACCTGCTTGATGGTGGCGTAGATCTTGTTGAGCAACGGCACCTGGAGCATGACGGCGTCCAGCCAGGCGATCATACGTCGGCCGATGTAGTACCGCGCCATCAGGCCGGCGAGCGAGACCAGCAGGACGGTCAGCGCCAACGCGGCGAGGCTCCAATACCAGTACATCGCACCGCTGCCGTGATCCGCGTGAGTGAGGGTCGTGGGCAGGAAGAACAACAGCAGATCGGTAATGCTGGCAATGGTGCCAAAGAGCCATTTCACCAGCGCCAACGTGAGGACGGCCGGCAGCAGTACGGCCAGGCCAGTCAGGAAGTTGGCGCGCCAGCGGATGAACAGCGTCATGTTCACGGTCTGAATCCAGGCGAGCGAGCCAATCCGCCCAAGGGGAAGCGAGCAGCCAGCCGGCGGAGCAAACGGTTCTCTTCACGCTTCATCCGCCTTCGCTTGGTGACATTGACATCGTCAAAGCCCCGGAGATGCAGCACGCCATGGACAACATACCGGACCAATTCCCGCGGCCACGAAGTGCGGAAACGGCGGGCTTGGAGGATGGCTTCGTCGAGGCAAATGAAAATCTCACCGTGAAGCGCAGGCGGAACGGCTGCGTCCGAGTAATCGAACGTGATCACATCCGTCGAGCCGGCGTGGCGCAGGAACGCTTCGTTCAGGCGGGTCATCTCCGGTGCGGCGACGAGGAAGACGCCGAGGTCGGCTTCTGTAAGTTGGAGTAAATCCTGAAGCAGTGAGCGCGTGATGCGTCGCCACAGACGCAGATCCACGGCGCGGGTCTGCTGGCGGTTGCGGAGCGTCAGGGTGAGTGCCATGGCTCAGGCGGGCTGCGATTTGCCGCGGTGTTCCTCGTAGGCGGAAATGATGCGCTGGACGAGAGGATGGCGGACGACGTCGCGCTTGGTGAACTCGACGATGGCGATGCCTTCGATGTGCCGGAGCGCGCGGTGGGCTTCGAGCAAGCCGGAGTGACGGTTGGACGGCAGATCAATCTGCGTCTCGTCGCCGGTGATAACGGCCCGCGAACCGTGTCCCAGCCGGGTGAGGAACATGAACATCTGCTCCGTGGTGGCGTTCTGGGCCTCGTCAAGGATGATGAACGCGTTGTTCAGCGTACGGCCGCGCATGTAAGCGAGCGGGGCGATCTCAATGACGTTGCGCTCGGTGTACTTCTGAATGTCCTCAGCGGGCAGCATGTCGTGCAACGCGTCGTGGAGCGGGCGCAAGTACGGCATGATCTTCTCGTACAAATCACCGGGCAGAAAACCCAACGCCTCGCCGGCTTCGACGGCGGGCCGGGTGAGGATGATCCGGGACACCTTGTTTTCGCGGAGCGCGGCCAGCGCCAGCGCCACGGCGAGATACGTCTTCCCTGTGCCGGCGGGGCCGATGCCGAACGTTACATCGTGCAGGCGGATGGCCTCCACGTAACGCTTCTGGCCGGGGGTCTTGGCCGTGACGGCGGCTTTCTTCTCGGAAGTGGTGATGCGGTCGGACATCAACGCCCGGAGCGTGGCGACGCCTTCCTGTTTGACCACGCTCAGGGCGTGCGAGAACTCGCGGTTACGCACCACCCCGCCCGCCTTGACCGAGGTTTCGAGCAGCAGGAAGAGCTGCTTGGCGTGTTCGATGGCTTCGGCTTCGCCCTCCAGCTTGATCCAGCCTTCGCGGGAAACGGCTTTGACGCCGAGTTGATCCTCGAGCGCCTGAAGATTGCGTGGTTCGTTGTTGTAAAGGTGCTGGGCGAACCGGGCGTTCTCGAAATGGAGGGTCTCAGTGGGCATGGGTGGAGGAGATCAGTGGGGGATTTGAGATTGGGAATCACCGGGCCAGTGCGGCGCGGAGTCGAGCTGCGGTATCGGCCAGGGCTTCGGGCAGGACTTTCGTGTCGGCCAGCACGGGCATGAAGTTCGTGTCACCATTCCAGCGCGGCACGATGTGCATGTGCAGGTGTTCCTCAATGCCCGCGCCGGCGGCGCGGCCGACGTTCATGCCGATGTTGAACCCGTCAGGTTTCATCAAGCTCGTGAGCGCGTCCACGCAACGGAGGGTGAGCCGCATCAACTCGGTGAGTTCATCATCCCCGAGCGCGGCGAGATCGCTGACCTGTTTGTAAGGCACGACCATGACATGCCCGCCGTTGTATGGGTAGCGGTTCAGCAGCGCGTAGCAGGCGCGCTCGCGAGCAATGACGAGATTGGCCACGTCATCGTTCGACTGCGCGATCTGCGTGAACAGCGAGGCGTCTGAGCGCGGCGGTTTGGGCGACAGGATGTAGTCAATCCGCCAAGGGGCATGCAGCGATTCCATGAACACACGCTAAGAAGTCCGGCGAGGAATGTCAAAACAGCGGTGCCCGCCTGGGGATTCAGGCGATGTGCGGCTTCGCCTCGAAGGCCGCCCGTCCGGCCTCGATCTTGCCGCGGAGCACGAATATGAGGGCCTTGACCGCCAGCTCGATGAACAAGAAAGGCTTGGCGATGAAATCGTTTCCACCGCTCATGGTCGAGCTGGTACGGGTCTCGAAGTCGCTCAGGCTGGTGACGAAAACGACCGGCGTTTTGCGGTGGGCGGGCAGGTTTCGCAGGCGTGTGCAGAGTTCGAAACCATCCATGCCCGGCATATCGACGTCCAGGAAAACCAGGTCAAACGGATTCTCCGCCAGAAGCTTCAAAGCGGCCTGTGGATCGTCCACCGCCACCGATTTGAGCTTCGCTTTTTCCAACGAATACGTGATGGCGCGGCGGGAAATGGCCTCATCATCTACCACGAGGATGTTGGCTGCGGGAATCTCCTGGTGTTCCGGCATGGTGCCGAACCGGGAAAGGTAGCCCAGAAAATCAATGCCCAGGGCAACGGTGCGCAAGGTCGAAGCGGTGATGTTCGCGGGTTTCTCGTACAGGTCCTTCAGCAGCACCTCCAACGCATCGGACATGTGGGCCAGCGGGACCAGGCCGGCGATGCCGGAGTTGCCCGTGAGGGCATGCAGGAGCCGCCAGAGTTCATGCGCTTGGCGCAGGCGCGCCACATCTCCGTCGGCCTTGATGAGTGACTGCAATTGCGTGCGCAGCCGACCGATGGTCTCCGGCAACGTCTCGATGAATTCGCGGCGCAGCTCGGCTTGAAACTCCGCGTCCGGAGACTGGCCGCGCTCGATCGCCTGGGGCACACTCGCCGATCGTCCGGGAGGGGCAGTAGCCGGGGCAGGTTGTGGCGCCGGGGCGGCGGGCTTCAGCACGTCGCGGACAGCGTCAATGACTACTTTGGGAGAGCAGTTGGCCTTCGACAGACACTTGCTGGCGCCGGCCTTCCAAGCCTCCTGCACCATTCCGGTGAGATAGGTGCTGGAGAACACAATCGCCGGGATGGCGCTGGTTTCCGGGATGGCCCGCATGGCACGGAGAATCTCAACGCCCGTCAGCTTGGGCAGCATGAGATCGAGCAAGACCACGTCGGGACGCAGAGTCTTGATGCTCTGCAGCCCGGCTTCGCCATCGTGGGCGACTTCCACCTGAAAGCCCTCGACGGTCAGCTTGTTGCGGTAAATGTTCGCAACGAGACGATCGTCTTCGATGATGAGAATGCGGGTCATGATTGAGGGCCGGGCGATGTGGGCTGGGCGGTGTAGTAAGGGGCAAGGAATACACAGATGCGCTCGAACTCCCGGTTCGCTTCCTGGGCCAGACGAGGCATGTCGGCCAGGTCCCCAGCGTCGGCCCGACGCTCCATCTGGCGTAACAGCGAGGCCAGCGCACCCATGCCACAGGTGGCGCTGGCGCCGGCACAACTGTGGGCGAGCCGCCGCACTTCGGGGCCGTTGGCGGCCTTCACGGCGGCCAGAAGCTGCGAGATTTGAGTCGTGGTTTGGGTGATGTAAAGCGAAACCAACTCGCGCAGATTGTCCAGATTGCCGTCTGAGAAATCCATCAACCGGGCCATGTCCACGGGAGGTGGGACGGCGGGCTTGGCTTCCGTCGGCGGTTCTGGTGCCGCGAGGGTTTGAGTCGCGAGCGCGGCTGGTGGCGGTGTCTGCGCCTCCAAGATGACCGGTCCCCAGCGTTCGACGGTCTTGCGGATGTCTTCGGGGCGGACGGGTTTCGCCAGGTAATCGTCCATGCCAGCCTCGAGACAACGGTCGCGATCACTTTGCATGGCACTGGCAGTCATGGCCACAATGACAATCCGCCGCGAATAGTTGGGGAATTGCGCCGGGTCTTTCTGCCGTTCCCGGATGGCTCGGGTGGCTTCCAAACCATCCATCTCCGGCATCTGCAAATCCATGAACACGAGATCGAAGGGCTCACGATCCAGCGCCGCGAGCGCCTGCACGCCGTCCTTGGCCACCTCGGCACGGTAGCCCATTTGCTGCAACAGGCGGAGCGCGACCTTTTGGTTGATGACGTTATCGTCGCAAAGCAAAACACGCATGGGGAGACGTTCCGCGAGGGTTGGGTCCAACTTGGAAGGCCCGGGGGCTCTGGTGGCGGCGGCCTTGTGGCCGCTGATCACGCGCGCGAGCGCTTCCTGGAGTTGGGCGGGTTTGATGGGCTTATTCAGGCAACAGGCGAAGCCGGCGCCTGCCAGTTGCGGGCTGTCCGCCCGCACACCCATCGAGGTGAGCAGCACTAACGGCAATTTGCCGATTTCGGGCAATTGACGGATTTCCTGTGCCAGCGTCAGGCCGTCCATCTCGGGCATCTGAAGGTCGAGAATGGCCAGCTCGAATCGCTCGCCGGCGCGGAGCAGCGCCAGGGCTTCTCGGGCGCTCTCCACATCCCGCGGGATCATCCCCCACTTGCTGGCCTGGAGGCTCACGATGCGGCGACTCGTGAGATTGTCGTCCACGATCAATAAGCGCTGCCCGGTGAACAATGGCGGCGGGGTGAGCGGCCCCTTCGGCGCGGAGCCGGTCGCACGCAACGGCAGCGTGAAGTGGAAGGTCGAACCCTTTTGAACCTGGCTTTCCACCCACATCTTGCCGCCCATGGCCTCCACCAGACTCTTGCTGATGGACAATCCCAGTCCCGTCCCTCCGTAATGACGGGCGGTTGAAACGTCGGCCTGGCTGAACGATTTGAACAGCCGCGCCAGCCGGTCCGCCGGGATGCCGATGCCGGTGTCGCGCACAGAAAACTGCAGCCAGCAAGGTTGGTCGCCTGGCGCTGGATTGCTGGCGGAGGAGAGCAGGCGCGCGGTCAACACCACTTCGCCGGCGTGGGTGAATTTGACGGCATTGTTGATCAGGTTCACCAGCACCTGGCGCAGCCGGGTCACATCCCCAAGCACTTGCACCGGAATGCCGTCGTCCATCTGGTAAGCGAGGTCCAGCTTCTTCTCGGACGCCTTGGCGGCGGACAAATCCAGCGCCTCCTCGATGCAGGCCTGCAATCCAAACGGCGCATGCTCGATTTCAAGTTTTCCGGATTCAATCTTCGAGAAATCCAGAATCTCGTTGATGATCTTCAGCAGCGACTCGCCGCTGGAATGAATGGTCTCGGCGTAACTGCGCTGCTCGGCGGTGAGTTGGGTTTCGAGCAACAGACCGCACATGGCGATCACGCCATTCATCGGCGTCCGGATTTCGTGGCTCATGTTGGCCAGGAATTCCGCCTTGGCCCGCGAAGCCGCTTCCGCTGCGAGTCGCGCGGCCTCCAGTTCCTGGTTGGTGTGACCCAACTCGTCCTGCAGTCGTTTGGCGCCGAGCGCCGCGCGGACGCGGGCACGCAATTCCGTGGACTCAAAAGGCTTGGTGACGTAATCCACCGCGCCCAGCTCAAATCCCCGCAACTTGTCCCCGCTGCTGTTCCACGCCGTCAGCACGATCACGGGAATGGCTCGGGTATGGGGAGAGGCCTTGAGTTGCCGCAGCAATGTGAACCCGTCCACGTCCGGCAGGCCGAGGTCGAGCAGCACCAACTCTACGCCCTGGGCGGTGGTCAGGGCCATCGCTTCGGCGGCGGTGCGCGCATTGATCAGTTGAATGTCGTCCTCTTCAAGCAGCGTGCCCAGAACCTCGGGTAACTCCGGGTCATCTTCGACCAGTAGAACTTTGGATGGCGTTTGTTTCACGGTTACCTGGACGATCCCCCTGCAGCCCCGCGCTGGGGCGACCAACGGGATCGACCTGCGGAGATTCAACACGAAAGTCTGCCGCTCGCCAATTTGTATTTTGCAGCGGATCGCGGTGGCAGGGCGGATCCGAGGGATTTCGGAGAGGCATCCTGAGGTGGCTTGGCCCGTGGGAACGATGGTCTTCCGAGTGGGCTCGTCTCCTCCGGCAAGACCAGACGAGTTCGCCGCGGAGTGAAATCCAGGATTGCCTCCCGTCGCCCGAATCGGGTATCCCATCGCCCGTGGCTGGGGATTCCAAGCCGGGCAAAGTGAAAGTCGAGGCGCCTCAAACGCTGTGGAAGAGGCACTTTCACCATGCGCCAACTCATCAAGGGGCGGGCCAGTTCCTCCCGGCCATGTCTCAAAGAGGAGTGTCCACATGAATATGGAGCGATCACACCGGGCTTGTTCCGCATGGCGGCTGATCGGCCTGCTAACAACAAGCGCGACGGCTTGGGTGGTTTGCGCCCAGTCACCGCTACCGGATGATTTCAATCCCGGTGTCAGCGGCCAAGTCTATGCGCTCGCTGTGCAAGCGGATGGCAAGATTCTCGTTGGTGGCAGCTTCGACTCGTTGTGCGGACAACCGCGCACCGGTCTCGCGCGGCTCAATCCCGACGGAACGCTTGACCTAGCGTTTGATCCGAGTCCCCGCCACAGGGTGAATGCCATCGTCGTGCAGAACGACGGGCGGATTCTCGTTGGCGGCGTCTTCTCGAATGGCGACGTCCCGTGGGAGGAGAATCTGGCCCGACTGCATCCCGACGGCGCGTTCGACATCGGCTTCGCTGGGAGTGCCAGGGGGGAGGTGCGCGCACTTGCACTCCTGGCCGACGGCAAGATCATTGTCGCTGGCGGCATTACATCGCTGGACAGCTCAACGTGCAATTTCATAGGTCGCCTGAATGCTGACGGCTCGCCGGACTTCGGTTTCGGCTTTGACGACCCCGGTGGCAGCGGAGTGTTGACAGTGGCAGTCCAGGCCGATGGCAAGGTTCTCATGGGTGGCGGTTTCTGTAGAACGGCCAGAGGGGTATTCCGCTGTCGCATTGGCCGATGGAACGCCGACGGCACGCTGGACTTGGAATTCAATCCTGGCAACTTCAGCCACAACGATGCCTCAGTGGACGCGATCGCTGTGCAGGTGGATGGGAAAATCTTGGTTGGCGGCACCTTCACGAACATGGCAGACCGGGCTTGCTACCGGATTGCCCGGCTGAACGCGAATGGCTCCTGGGACAGCAGCTTCGGCTTCGGCGCGAACGACCGAGTGAGTGCGTTTGCCCTCCAAGCCGACGGGAAGATCATCGCCGCTGGCGACTTCACGATGATGAGCGGGCAACCTCGCAACCGGCTGGCCCGTTTCAATCCCGACGGAACGCTGGATGACAGCTTCAATCCAGGCGCCAGTGCTTCGGTGTTCGCGCTCGCGCTCCAAGCCGATGGCAGGCTGCTCACCGCCGGCAGTTTCACAAATCTGGCGGGTCAACCGCGCACCAGCTTCGCCCGCTTGGAAGCCACTGTGCCAGCCACGCAAGTAATCTCGCGCAGCGGCTCTGACATCATTTGGCTGCGCGGTGGCACCAGCCCAGGAGCTTGGCGCACGGTATTCGAGCACTCCGCGGATGGCCTGAATTGGACCCGACTCGGCCCTGGCAGCCCCATCACTGGTAGTTGGCAAGTCACTGGCGTGTCCTCGCCCGCCGATGCGACCATCCGGGCACAGGCCTTTGTCACGAGCGGTCTGGGCAACGGCTCCGCCGGTGTAGTCGAGGATTTTTACGGCCCGCCGATCTTTGTCACAAGGCCGCTGAATCAAACAAATAACGCCGGAACCACCGCCGCATTCAATATTCGCGCAGGCGGCTCAGTCCCCCTCATGCTCCAGTGGTACAAAGACGGCGTGGCGCTCGCGGACAACGCCAAGTTCACCGGCACGCAGACAGCCGCGCTCACCATCACTAATTCCCAGAAGAGTGACGAGGGCAGCTACACCATTGTGCTCTCTAATTCCTTCAGTAGTGTCACCAGCGCTGTGGTGACGCTCACTGTGCGCGATCCTGGTATTGCCGTTCCGCCGATCAGCCAGATCCAGGAATTGGGACAGTCCGCGAGCTTCAGCGCAATCCCGACGGGAACGGCACCTTTTGCCTTCCAATGGTGGAAAGACGGCGCGGCCTTGCCAGGCTGCACCGGCGGCGAACTGACCCTCACCAATTTGCTCGCGAGCGATGCGGGCCGTTACTCAATCGTGGTCAGCAATTCGCTCGGTTGCATCACCAGCTCGGTGGCGCAGCTTACCGTGAATGCTGCGATCTTGGATGCGAGCTTCGGTGGGGGAACCGACAATGCTTGGGTGTATCCTGTGGCAGTGCAGACAGACGGGAAGATTTTGGTAGGTGGTGAGTTCTTTTCCATTGGAGGCGCGGCGCGAGCGAACATCGCGCGGCTGAATGCCGACGGCTTGGCGGACAAGGGTTTCAATCCTGGTGCAGATGGCGATGTCTATTCGTTGGCGATTCAGACGGATGGAAAGCTCCTGGTGGGCGGATCTTTCACTTCGGGGCCAGGGGGACCACCCAACTACCTCGTTCGGCTGGACCTGAACGGATCGTGGGACCGTAATTTCAATCCGTCGCCGAACGGAGTGCTGTTTTCGGTGGCCGTGCAGGAGGATGGGAAGGTTTTGGTGGGTGGCATGTTCACTTCGCTCGGCGGAGCGACGCGTAACTATTTGGGTCGCCTAAACCGCGACGGTACGCTGGACACCTCCTTCAATCCCATCGTCGATGGGTATGTGTACACGTTCGCGATCCAGCCCGATGCGAGGATTCTTGTCGGCGGTCGCTTCACGAATCTGGGTGGCCAGCCGCGTATGAACCTCGCCCGGCTGCTGCCCGACGGGACGCTGGATGCCAGTTTCGATGCGGGCGTGATGATTGAGAATCTGTATTATACGGGTATGATCGATTACTACGTTGCCGCGATCATAGTGCAGGCAGACGGCAGAATTTTGGTTGGGGGTCACTTCACGACGGTGGGCGGCCAGCCGCGCTCCAACCTCGCTCGGCTGGACTCTGACGGATCGCTCGACTCCAGCTTCAATCCGGACGTGACTTGCAACAGGGCTGGAACTACCCCTTCGGTGGATTCGATGGTGATCCAAACTGACGGAAGCATCCTCTTGGGTGGGACTTTCACGACGGTGGCCGGCCAACCACGCGGCAACCTTGCCCGTCTCAGGGGCGATGGAGTCTTGGATCTGACATTTAATCCGGTGAGTAGCGGCTCACTCAGTGCGGTCGCGGTGCAAACTGATGGGAAGATTCTGGCCGGCGGCCTTTTTAGCTCGTTGGCTGGGCAAGCCTGGAAGGCCCTGGGCCGGTTGAACTATACCGTACCCGCTACGGAGGATCTTCGCCGTGATGGTTCGGGGATCACTTGGCTGCGCGGTGGTAGCAGCCCGGAGGTTTGGCGCACGACGTTCGAGCACACGGGTGACGGGATTGACTGGACCAGCCTTGGCGCTGGATCGCGCATTATCGGCGGTTGGCAACTCACGGACGTAACGCCACCTGCCGGCGGCACGGTGCGCGCGAGGGGCTTTCTTGCGAGCGGCTATCGAAACGGTTCGAGTTGGTTCGTCGAGACGCTGATCGGCGCGCCGGTCTTCACGACGCAGCCAGTCAGTCTGACGAACAACGCCGGAACTGCGGTCACGTTCAGCTCACAGGTCGCCGGGCCGGCGCCGCTGAGCTTTCAGTGGCTCAAGGATGGCGTGCCGTTGACCGACGGTGCAGGCGTGACGGGCGCGACGAGCAATACGTTGGCGTTGGCCGACGTGCTAAAGGCTGCAGAAGCCAGCTACTGCCTTGTCGTGACGAACGCGAACGGCAGCGTAACCAGTTTGGTGGCAACGCTGACGGTAGTTGATCCCGTCCTCACCAGTGACCCTCTGAGCCGCTACGCCGACCCCGGCCAGAACATGCTGTTCAGCGTGACAGCAGCAGGTACGGCCTTGAATTACCAGTGGTGGAAAGACGGTGTTGCCCTCCGCCAAGCCACGGAGGCATCGCTCGTTCTTACCAATGTTCAACTTAGCGACGCTGGCAATTATCGCGTGGTCGTGAGCAACCAGTTCGGCAGTCTGACAAGCGCCGTAGCGACCTTGACCGTGAACCTCGCCACGCTGGACAGCGGATTCAATCCGGGCGCGGGTGGTTCGGTTTCGGCGATGGCGGTGCAACCAGACGGGAAGGTTCTGCTCGGCGGCGCATTCACGGCACTCGGCGGGCAAACGCGGTACCGTCTTGGCCGGCTGAACGCCGACGGCACGCTCGACACCGGTTTCAGCCCACAGGCAAGCGCAACGGTGCATTGCCTCACGGTCCAACGGGACGGAAAGATCCTGGTCGGCGGAGACTTCGGTTCGCTGGCGGGCTATTCCCGCAGCTACATTGGACGCCTGAATACCAATGGGACGCTGGATACCTCGTTCACGGCCAGCCTGAGCAGCCGCGCCCAAGCCATCCTCATTCAGCCCGATGGGAAGATCATCGTCGGTGGAACAAACTACGTTTCTCGGCTGAACACGAACGGAACCTCGGACAGCAGCTTCAAGACAACGGGCGGCGTGAACGGCCCGGTGACTTCCCTGACCTTTCAATCAGACGGTAAGATCGTGGCGGGTGGTTTGTTCACATCGCTGCGGGGACAAACACGCAGCCGGTTGGGCCGGCTGAACGCGGATGGTTCGCTCGACGCCACGTTCAACCCCGGAGTGGACAAAACCGTGCTCGCGCTCGCGCTGCAAGCCGATGGCCGGATCCTTGTCGGAGGCGCCTTCACCCGAGTCGCAAATCAGCCGCGTACGAACTTCGCACGCCTGTATCCCGACGGGACGCTGGATGTTGACTTTGCGCCAGCCGTGACTGGCAGTAGCAGCGCCAGCATTTATTCGCTCGCGGTGCAAACGGATGGGAGAATCGTTCTCGGCGGGTTGTTCACTGCGGTCGCTGGGCAACCGCGGCTCGACTGCGCACGGCTGAATCCCGACGGCACGATTGATGCCGGTTTCAATCCGGGAGCGAACTCCTACGTCTATGGGCTGGCGATTCAGGGCGACGGCAGGATTCTCGCGGGCGGAAATTTCACCCAGTTCGGAGGGCAATCGCGCAGCCGGGTCGCCCGGCTTAACAACACTGAACCGGCCACGCAGGAATTGACCGAGGACGGCTCAACGATCACTTGGTCGAGGGGTGGCACGAGTCCAGAAGTGCGGCGCACCACCTTCGAACTCGCGACAAACGGAACCAATTGGACTCTGCTCGGAGCTGGTATCCGCAATACCAGCGGTTGGGAATTGGCCGGTGTTGCTCTCCCCGCCGCCGGCAGTATTCGCGCCCGCGGATTTGTTGCCGGAGGCGCCAACAACGGCTCAAGCTGGTTCGTGGAAACGCTACTTCCCTTGGGCGCAACGCCGCAGATCATCTTGGACGATGGGGGGCTCGGCTTCGGCACAAATGGATTCGGCTTCAATCTCGGCGGAGTGCCTGGCCAGAGAGTCCTGGTTGAAATCTCATCCAATCTCGTAAACTGGCAACCGTTCCGGACCAATACGCTCAACACCAGCCTACTTTACTTCAGCGATTCCAGCGGGCCGAATCGGCCGGCGCGGTTTTACCGCGCCCGCCTTGTGCCGTAGGCCTCAGGAAGAGAACAACCGCTTGGCCTTCTCGAAGAAGCTTTGGACACCGGGGGTTTCCTGTCCGCTGCACAGCGCGGCGAACTCCTCTAGCTTCTGCCGCTGGGCGCCGCTCAGGCGCGTGGGGACTTCGACGAGGAGTCGCACATGGAGATCGCCGTGGCCGTGGCCTTGCACGTTCCGCACGCCTTTGCCCTTGAGCCGGAACATCGTGCCGGGCTGCGTGCCCGCCGGGACTTTGATCAGTGCCGTACCGTTCAACGTGGGCACTTCGATCTCCCCGCCCAACGTTGCTTGCACGAAGCTGATGGGCACTTCGCAGAGCAGATCGTCGCCCTCGCGTTGGAAGATGTCATGCGGGCGTACGTGCAGGATCACGTAAAGATCGCCCGTGGGGCCGCCGCGCAATCCGGCCTCACCGTTGCCAGAGGAGCGCAACCGCGCCCCTGTGTCCACGCCGGGTGGGATGCGAAGCTTGATCTTGCTCGGGCGCTCGCGGCGACCGGCGCCGCGACAATTGGGACAAGGTTTCTCAACCACGCGCCCCGCGCCCCGACAGTGCGGGCAGGTTTGCGCCATAATGAAGATGCCGCGGGACGTGAGCACCTGGCCGCGCCCGCCGCACGTGCCGCAGGTCTTGACGCGCGAGCCGGGTTCGGCGCCGGAGCCGTTGCAAGCTTCGCAGCGATCCGGTTTGCTGACGGTGATTTCTTTCTCGCAACCGCTGGCGGCTTCCTCGAAATCCAATTCAAGGTCGTAACGGAGATCGTCGCCGCGCTGGGGACCGTTTGGATCCTGGCGTCCGCCACCGAAAAGATCGTCAAAGATGCTGCTGCCGCTGGCGCCGAAGACCTCGCGGAAGATGTCGAACGGATCATGGAAACCGCCGCCGCCCGCCCGCCCGGCGCCGGCGCGAGCGCGTGGATCAAATGCGGCGTGACCGTAATGATCGTAAGCCGAGCGTTTGTTCGGATCACTGAGCGCTTCGTAGGCTTCGCCCAGCTCCTTGAACTTTTCTTCCGCCGCTTTGTCGCCCGGGTTCTTGTCCGGGTGATACTTCACGGCCAGCCGGCGATAGGACTTCTTGATCTCCTCCGGGTCAGCGCCTTTTTCGACGCCGAGGATATCGTAGTAATCGCGTTTGGCCATCTTGAGTGGGTGACGATTGAGACTGTTCGAGTGACGCGCGCCGCTTCTAGGCGGTCGGGGAAGGGTGTTTAGCCACGATCACAGTGGCGGGGCGCAGCAGACGGTCGCGGAGCTTGTAGCCCTTGCGAAGCTGCTGCAAAACGTGGCCTTCGGGCGTCTCTGCGCTTTCCTGCTGGGAGATTGCCTCATGCCAATTGGGATCAAAAACCTGCCCGGTGGCGTCCACTTCCTCCAGCCCGGCGTCGGCGAGGGCGGTCTTGAACTGCTGCTGCACCATCCCGACTCCTTGGGCCAGTGCTTCGGCGGCTGGGTCGGTTGCCGTCTGCGCGGCAGCCAGCGCCGCGTCAAAGCTGTCGAGCACGGGAATCAACTTGGTCATCAACGATTCGTTCGCGTAGCGGATGGCGTCCTGTTTTTCCCGGGCGGCGCGTTTGCGGAAGTTGTCGAAATCGGCGGTGGTGCGGACGAGGCGATCCCAATGTTCGTCGGTCTTGGCGGCTCTTCCCCGCAACTCCTCGTATTCCTGCGCGTCCAAGGTGATGGACGGCGCGGGCGCGACGGCGTCGGGTTGTGCTGACGCCGGTGGGGCGGTCGCGGTGGGCGACGGCTCGACCTCTGGCGTCGGCGATTGGACGGTGGCGTCTTTGGCGGCGGCTTTGCTCATGTTTCGAAACCAGCTCAAATTCAAGTGGCCGGAAAATAGCGGATAAAGCGGGACGGGGCAATCTTTGGCTTTGAACGAGCGTGCGAATGAAAACGGGATGACCGGCATTTTCAGGCGAGGCGAGACAAACTCGGGATTGCTCACGGGGGAGCTTTCCGCACAATGAGGGCGCGCTATGAAACAAACCTCAGCCTTCCGTTCCTTCACCGCGGCACTCGTCGCCGGCACGGCGGTCATCGCCTTTCTGTTCACATCAGCCCTTTCATCCTCGGCGGCTTCGGTGGGAGAACTGCGTTGCGAGTTCCTCAAGAACCCGCAGGGCATTGATGTGACGGAACCGCGGCTGAGCTGGATGCTGGATTCCACAGAACGCGGCGCACACCAAAGCGCTTATGAAATCCTCGTCGCCAGCAGCGCCGGGAAACTGAAGCCCGGGCGGGCGGATTTGTGGGATACCGGCAAGGTCGCGTCTGACCAATCCATCCACGTGAGCTACGCCGGCAAGCCGCTGGCATCGCGCCAGCAGTGCTTCTGGAGAGTCCGCGTCTGGGACCAGGACGGCAAGGTCTCGGCGTGGAGCAAGCCCGCTTCGTGGAGCATGGGCCTGCTGCAACCCGCCGACTGGCGCGGGCAGTGGATCGGCAAAGATGAAGTCGAGCATGTCGCCGTGCTCAAGGGCTGCTCGTGGATATGGTTTCCGGAAGGTCAGCCAGAAAAGAGTGCGCCAGTGGGGACGCGCTATTTCCGTCGTGCGTTCGAGTTGCCCGCTGGTCGCGCTGTGAAACGGGCGGAGCTGCAGCTTGCCGGCGACAACGAGTTTGCTTGCGCGGTGAACGGTCAGCATGCCGGCGGTGGCGGGAGTTTCAAGTCGGCCACCACCATGGACGTCGCGAAGAGCCTGAAGGCCGGACGGAACGTCGTCGCGGCCTGGGTGAAGAACGCCGGCAACGATGCAAACCCCGCCGGCTTGGTGGGGCTGCTCACGGTCGAGTTTGAATCCGGCTCACCGCTCGTCATCGCAACGGATGGCGCGTGGAAAGCCACCGACAAGGAAGCGGGCGCATGGACCGCGTTGGCGTACGACGATAGCACATGGGTTTCCGCAAAGGTGCTGGGCCCGGTCGGCATGGGCCCGTGGGGCGAAGTTTCCGGCGCGGAAGATCGGCGGCTCGCTACGCGCATGCTGCGGAAGGAGTTTGAAGCAACGAAGCTGGTGGCACGCGCAACGGTCTATCTCAGCGGGCTGGGTTTGTCGGAGCTTTACCTCAACGGCAAGAAGGTCAGCGACCACGTCCTGTCGCCGGCACTCAGCGAGTATCCGAAGCGGGTGTTTTATGTGACGCACGATGTCACGGCGCAGGTGAAGCGCGGGCGCAACACGCTCGGTGTGTGGCTCGGCAATGGCCGCTACTTCGCCCCGCGCTCGACCGTCCCGATCGGCACATCGAGCTATGGCTTCCCGAAACTGCTGCTCCAGCTCGAAGTGGATTACGCCGACGGTTCGCGCGAAACCATCGTCAGCGACGCCTCGTGGAAGCTCACCACCGACGGCCCGATCCTCGCCAACAACGAATACGACGGCGAGGAGTACGACGCCCGCAAGGAAATGCCGGGCTGGGCGACGGCGGGCTTCGACGATGCCAAGTGGCCTCCGCCGCAAATCGTCTCCGCGCCAACCGGAAGGCTTTCGGCGCAGATGATGGAGCCGATCCGCGTCACTGGCGTCTTGAAGCCGCGCTCTGTCACCGAGATCAAACCCGGCGTGTTCATCTTCGACCTCGGCCAGAACATGGTGGGCTGGTGTCAGCTCAAGGTGCGCGGGCCTGCGGGAACGAAGGTCTCACTCCGGCACGCCGAGACTTTGAAACCCGATGGCTACCTCTACCTCGACAACATTCGTGGAGCGAAGGTCACGGATGTTTACACGCTCAAAGGCAAAGGCGAAGAAGTTTACGAGCCGCGCTTCACGTATCACGGCTTCCGCTACGTGGAGGTCACGGGTTTCCCGGGCAAGCCCACGCTTGCGTCGCTCGAAGGCCATGTGGTGAACGACGACGTGGCGACGGCGGGCGAGTTCATCTGTTCGCAGCCGACGATCAACAAGTTCTATCAAAACATCGTCTGGGGCGTGCGCGGCAACTACCGCAGCATCACCACGGATTGCCCGCAGCGCGACGAGCGTCAGGGCTGGCTCGGTGACCGCTCCGCGGAATCGCGCGGCGAGACTTACCTCTTCGACATCGCGGCGCTCTACGCCAAGTGGACGCAGGACATGGCCGATGCGCAGAAGCCGAACGGCAGCATCTCCGACGTGTGCCCGAGCTACTGGCCGCTCTACAACGACAACGTCACCTGGCCCAGCAGCGCCGTCATCATCCCCGGCGCGCTCCACGACCAGTATGCGGACGCCGCCATCATCGCGCGGCTGTATCCGAACATGGTGAAGTGGATTGACCACATGAGCGGCTACATCACCAACGGCATCATCACGAAGGACAACTACGGCGATTGGTGCGTGCCGCCGGAAGATCCGAAGCTGATCCACTCGAACGATCCGGCGCGCAAGACCGCGCCCGCGATCCTGGCGACCAGCTATTTCCATCACTGCCTGAAGCTGATGGCAGGCTACGCGAAGCTGCTGGGCAAGCCCGACGACGCTCAACGCTTCACCGCGTTGGCCGAGCAACTCAAGACGGCGCTGAACGCCAAGTTCTACAACAAGGAAAAAGGTTACTACGACAACGGTTCGCAGACTTCGTGCGTGTTGCCGCTGGCGTTCGACATGGTGCCACCGGAGGAACGCCCGCGCGTCTTCGCCCACTTGGTGGACAAGATCACGAACGAAACCAAGGGCCACGTGGGCACCGGCCTTGTCGGCGGACAATGGCTCAACCGCGTCATCACGGCCGGCGGCCGGCCCGACATCGTGTATCGCTTTGCCACGAACACCGCGTATCCGAGCTGGGGTTACATGGTCGAGAAAGGCGCGACGACGGTTTGGGAGCTCTGGAACGGCGACACCGCCGATCCCGCGATGAACTCCGGCAACCACGTGATGCTCGTCGGCGATCTCGCCATCTGGTTCTACGAATGCCTCGCCGGCATCAAGCCCGCGCAACCCGGCTTCAAGCACATCTTCATGAAGCCGCATCCGGTGGGCGATCTAAAGTTCGCGAAGGCCACGCATCGCTCGCCCTACGGCCTGATCGTCAGCGATTGGAAACGCGACGGCGCGAAGTTCGATTGGCAAATCACCGTGCCGGCAAACACGACCGCCACGGTTTGCGTGCCGGCAGCGAGCCTGAACGACGTGACCGAAGGACGTTCGGCTGCAATCAAGGCCAGGGGCGTGAAGGCGTTTCGTTATGAAGTCGGCAGGGCCATCTTTGAAGTCGAAGCCGGCAGTTATCATTTCGTCAGTTCCACTTCAGACAAGGCTGCGCGATGAGAAACCAAAGTCTGCGGGCAAGCGCCTGCACCGCGATTGTCATGACCATGCTCACCCTCGCCTGCGCGCCGCTGCTGGCGGACGCGCCGAAGTTTGTCTCCGCCAAACCGATCTGGCCGGAAGGCCGCGAGACAGAGAAGAATCTGTCGGTTGGTCTTCGCGCCACTTTCGCCGCGCCGACTGGCCAACGCACCCTGCTGCGCATGACCGGTTCGACGCTCTACCGCGTCTGGCTCAACGGCCAGTTCCTCGCCCACGGCCCGGCCCGCGGCCCGCACGGTTTCTATCGCGTGGATGAGATTGACCTCACCGAAAGCCTGGCGAAAGGCACGAACCTGCTGGCCATCGAGGTCGCTGGCTACAACGCCAACAGTTACTACCTGCTTGACCAACCGTCGTTCCTCCAAGCGGAAGTGGTGTCGGAAGGCAACGTGCTCGCGTCCACGGCCGGCAGCGGCGCGGCGTTCAACGCCACCATCCCCAAAGAGCGAGTTCAGAAGGTGCAGCGTTACAGCTTCCAGCGACCGTTCACTGAGGTGTATCGCCTGACGCCGGGTTTCGACGCCTGGCGAACTCGCCCTGATGCATCCGTCGAGACCGTAGAGTGCGCTGTGGCAGAAGCCAAGGCGTTGCTGCCCCGGCGGGTTTCGTTTTCGGAATTCTCGAAGCGCGGTGCGGCGACACTGGTTTCCTCGGGCGAACTCGCCACCGGCCTCAAGGTGGACGCGCCGTGGAAGGATCGTTCGCTGACGCAAATCGGCCCCGCTCTCGCGGGCTATCCGGAAAAAGAACTAGCCACTACTCCCTCAATCGAGTTGCAGTCGATCGCCAACGCAACCAACCGCTCAGCGAATCGTCCGCTCGCTTCAGACGAGTTTCTCGCCCTCAGGCCGAAAGCGTTTCACATTGTGGACTTCGGCGCGAACCTGACGGGGTTCGTCGGCGCAAAAGTTGTTTGCCGCAGCAAGGCGCGTCTGTTCCTCACGTTTGACGAGCTGCTCCGAAACGGCGACGTGGACTTCAAACGCCTTGGCTGCGTGAACGCCGTTTCGTACGAGCTTGAACCGGGCAGCTACGAGATCGAGTCGTTCGAGCCTTACACGCTCCGCTATTTGAAGGTGTTCGCGCTGGAGGGCGATTGCGACGTGAGCGGCCTTTACCTGCGCGAATACGTTTGCCCGGACGCTGAGCGCGCACGCTTCGCCGCTAGCGATGAACGGTTGAACCGGCTCTTCGCCGCCGGGCGCGAGACGTTCCGGCAAAACGCCGTGGATATTTTCATGGACTGCCCGTCGCGCGAACGGGCCGGCTGGCTCTGCGACAGCTTCTTCACCGCGCGCGTCGCACAGGACCTTTGCGGCGACACGCGCATCGAGCGGAACTTCCTCGAAAACTTCGCCCTGCCGCCAAAGTTCACCTACTTGCCGGATGGCATGCTCCCGATGTGCTATCCGGCAGACCACAACGACGGCATCTACATTCCCAACTGGGCGCTGTGGTTCGTCATCGAACTGGAGGAATACTACGAGCGCAGCGGCGATCGTGAACTGGTCGAGGCCTTGCGACCGCGCGTGCTGAAGTTGCTGGAGTTCTTCAAGCAGTACCGCAATTCGGATGGCCTGCTGGAGAAGCTCCCGAGCTGGGTGTTCGTCGAGTGGTCGAAGGCCAACGAGTTTGTCCAGGACGTGAACTACCCATCGGCCATGCTTTACGCCCGCGTGTTGGAAGCCGTGGCCCGTCTCTACCACCTGCCCGAGCACGCCCGCGACGCGGAGCAGATGCGCGAGTCCATCCGAAAGCAATCCTTCGATGGCGAGTTCTTCGTGGACAACGCCCGACGCGTGGACGGCAAGTTACAGATCACGCGCAACCGCAGCGAGGTTTGCCAGTATTTCGCGTTCTTCTTCGGTGTGGCGACGCCGCAATCACATCCGAAGCTCTGGGAGACGCTCGTGCGCGATTTCGGCCCGAAGCGCCGCGAGACGAAGGCATTTCCAGGCGTGCATCCGGCAAATCAGTTTGTCGGCAACGTGCTCCGGCTGGAACTTCTTTCCTGCGCGGGCCTCTGCCAGCAGGTCGCCGACGAAGCGTTCGGTTACTGGCTCCACATGGCGGACAAGACCGGCACGCTTTGGGAAAACGACGGCGACTACGCAAGCTGCAACCACGGCTTCGCCTCGCATGCCGTTCGCGTGCTCAACCGCGATGTGCTGGGGCTGGCGCAGGTGGACACGGTCAACAAGCGGGTGAAACTGCGTTTCACAAACTCGAAACTGGAATGGTGTGAGGGCTCGCTGCCCACGCCCGATGGCCGCGTGGAATTGCGGTGGCGGAAGGACGGCGAATCGCTGCGTTACAGGCTGAACCTGCCGGCGGATTACGCCTGGGAGGTGGACAACCTGAGCGGGCGCGACCTCGTCCGCGAGTGAGTATTATCATTGATGCCATCATTCATTGACATTGCGGCGCGCGGCCCTACGCTCCCGCTGCATGGAATGGCTCGGCCGCAAATTGTATCCGAAGGCGCGCCCGTATGAACAGCGCAGCCGCATGGAGGTGCTCTACCTCATGGTGGGCATCGTCGTGCTGGGTATCATCGCGGTGGCGGCCGTGATGTGGTTTCTGAACGCACCGCCGCGTTAGCGACCGAGCGCGCACCTACGAGGCTTGCGTGCCGGCAGTTCCCCGCTCGGTCTTCAACCGCAGTTGTCCGCAGGCCGCGTCAATGTCGCCTCCCTTCTCCCGGCGCAGCGTGGCGCTGATCTTCTGCTTCTCCAACGCGGCCAGGAACCTTTCGCAGGCGCGGTCGTCAGGGCGTTTCCATTCGAGACCCTCCACCACGTTGTAGGGGATCAGATTCACCTTGGCCCAAAGCTTGCGGGCCAACGCGGCGAGCGGTTGGACCTGAGCGAGCGAATCGTTCAGGCCCGCAATGAGGATGTACTCGAAGGTGAGCATTCTTCCCTTGCGCGCCTGGTAATGCTCCAGCGCTGCGGTGAGTTCCGCGAGTGGGTACTTCTGGTTCACCGGCATGAGCCGGCCCCGCACTTCGTCTGTCGAGCCGTGCAGCGACACCGCCAAGCGAAACTGCTCCGGCTCCTCGGCCAGCCGGCGAATTTGGGGGGCTAGGCCGCTCGTGGAAATCGTGATCTTGCGCGCGCCGATGCCTCCGCCCCAAGGGGCGTTGAGAATGCGTAGCGCTTTGAGCAGGTTCTCGTAGTTTGCCAGTGGCTCGCCCATGCCCATGATGACGAGGTTGTCAACGAGACGCGGCTTGGTTGCAGGTTGCGGGTTGCGGGTTGCAGGCTCAGCGGCTGGCAACGTTTCACTTTCGACCTTCGACCTGGAAGCTTCGCCTGCGTTCCATCGTTCCACCGCCAGGACTTGCTCCACGATCTCGTGCGACAGAAGGTTGCGCTTGAAGCCATCCAGTCCGCTCGCACAGAACTTGCAGCCGTAGGCGCAGCCCACTTGGGTGGAAACGCAGAGCGTGTTGCGGTCGCTGGCTTCGCCGTAAAGTGCCGGGTTCGCTGGAATCAACACGCTCTCGATCAATGCGCCGTCGGTCAGCCGCCAGAGGAACTTCTGCGTGGTGTCGTGCGCCCCCTGCTTCTGCACGAGTTCGAGGATTTGGAGTGTGAAGGTGGCGCTCAGCTTCTCGCGCAGCGCTTTGGACAGGTTGGTCATCTCCGCCCAGTTCGTAACGCGGCGGACGTGGAGCCACTCCAACACCTGCCTGGCGCGGTAAGCCGGCTCCCCCCACGCTTGGAAGCGGGATGAGAGTTCGTCAGCGGCAAGCGATTTGATGTCTGGCATCACGCAGGCAGCATAGCGCAAGGGGACTGAATGTCGAAGCCCTATCGCTGGCAGCGCAGTCCGAAGCCGCGCTTCCTGAGAGCGAGGTTCGATCTCGCCCTGGCGTTGATGGTCCGCGCCCTTGCCTCGAGTGTGCGCTGACTGCCGTCGGCGGCTACGGTGAGGATGGGAATTGGCCGCGCCGGAATTGCTTGGCGTGTCCGGCAGTCGCAGGTAGATTGCAGGCGTCGCTCTTGCAGCCGCAATGAATCCGACATTGTCCAACATGAAAACGCCGATGAATCGCCGATCTTTCGTCCGTCTGTCCGCCGCCACCGCCGCTGCGTTGCCGGCCGCGCTCGCCCTCAAGCCCGTGTCCGCTGCCGCGCAAGCCCGCGCCGTTCCCGAGGCGGAGGGAGTCACGCACTACCAAATCGGACCCCACATCTGGCTGCGCTGGAACAACGGTCCGTTGATCAGCTATCGGGCGCATCCCACGCAGAAGTATCCGTATTTCTTTCCGACCACCGGGCCGGTGTCCGGCCTGTCGCTAACCTCCGAGTCATCGTTACCGTATCCACATCATCGGTCGTTGTTCTTCGGCTGCGACCGCGTCAACGGTGGCAATTATTGGCAGGAGGAACTGACGCGCGGACAGGTTCTCTCTCGCGGGCCGCGCGTGGCTGAGTCCACGAAGCAATCCGCCGTGATCCTGGACGAGTGCGACTGGCGACAACCCGGGCAGCCCGTGCAGATGACCGATTCGCGCAAGTTTACCGTTTCCGTGCGCAACCCCCGGCTGTGGTTGCTCGATGCCGAAATCACCTGGCGCGCCGAGGTGGACGTGACCATTCAGAAGACCAACCATGCGTTGTTCGCCTTGCGGGCAGCGGGCGACATCACCGTCTGGGGCGGCGGGAATCTGGTGACCAGCGAGGGCAAGTCGGGTGAGAAGGACACGTTTGGCCAGCCGGCGCGGTGGTGCGCGTTCTACGGCAAACGAGCGCAGGCGAAGGGGGAGCCGGTCGAGGGCATCGCGCTGATGGATCATCCCAAGAATCCGTGGGCGCCGTGTCCGTGGTTCACGCGGGACTACGGGTTTTGCTCGCCCACGGCGTTCAACTTCAGGCCCGAGCCGTGGCAATTGGCGGCGGGCAAATCCGTGCAACTCAAGCATCGGGTGGCGATGTTCGCTGGCGACCCCTCGGAAGCGGGGCTCGATGCGCTCTACGCCGAGTGGAGCAAGGGCTGATGGTGCGCTACAAGGAACGGGCGCCGACCTTCCTCCAGTTAATGCTCACGACCCTTCCTGGGGAGAGTCAGGCCTGATCGGGTCAGTTCAGTTCCCCAGTTCAATGGCGCATGCCTCCAGCGCCTTGGAACAGGAGGGTTCGACCCCGTCTCGCATCAGTTCCTCACCCGTGAACGATTTGCCCTCTTGCGAAAGCCCCGGGCGGCCAGGTGCGGGATTGAGTTCTCGGATCGTATAGCGTTTAGCGGGATCAAGACCTTGCGGTCGCACGGGTAACGCCTCGCCGTGCTTTAACTGAAAGACAAAGACCACCGCGCGCGCGCGATCCTTTGCCACGAAGTTCAGCGCGCCTCTTGCAGCGTCGTGAGGACGTTCCAGCCGGTACAGCTCGCCGAGGTGCGTGACGTCCCGGATACGCTTGTAGGCGCTGATGGCGCCGGCGCAAATGGCCTTGTCTTCCGCCGGCAATTTGGCCAGGTCGAGGTCCATGCCGAAGCGGGCGCTCATCGCCACGGTGCAGGCGAAATGCATGGGCCGGTTGCCCCAGTGCGTGACATGGCTGGAGAGCGTCAGCGCCGGGAAGAAATAGGAGTAATCCCATTGCATCGTCACACGGCGCACGGGATCGGTGTTGTCGCTGGGCCAGAACTCGTGGAAGAATTGGAGCGCGCCGTAGTCCACCCGTCCGCCGCCTCCGGAACACAGCATCAACTCCGTGTCTGGAAACTCCTTCGCCGTCCGCTCCATGAGCGTGTAGAGCGCGTGGACGTATTCAATCCAGAGATGCGATTGCCGATCCGGCGCAAGCCACGACGAGCCCGGTTGCGTGAGGTAGCGATTACAGTCCCATTTGGCGTAGCTCACGTCCGGCACGCTCAACGTGTCTTTGATGACCCGCCACTCGAACGCCTGCACCTCGGGGCGCGTCAGGTCCAAGGTGAGCTGGTTACGCTGCAATTCCAGTTCGCGCTTGGGTTGACGGATCACCCAATCCGGGTGCTGATCGAACAACTCGCTTTTGGGATTCACCATTTCGGGCTCGAGCCAGATTCCGAAGCGTAGCCCACTCCTTACCGCGGCTTTAGCCAGCGGCGCGAGCCCGTCGGGCAGACGCTTGCGGTTGGACTCCCAATCGCCGAGGCCGGCCTTGTCATTCACTCGCGGATACTGGTTTCCAAACCACCCGTCGTCCAGCAGGAAGAGCTCGACCCCCATCTGTTTCGCGGGCGCGTACAACCCGGCGATGCGGGCGAAATCGAAATCAAATCCCGTCGCCTCCCAGTTGTTCAGCAAGACTTCGCGCGGCTTGTCCCCTTCGCGGAGGCCGTAATCGCGCGCCCAGGCATGCAGCTTCCGGCTCATCTCGCCGAGGCCCTGGCTGCTCCAAGTCCAGATCAGCCTCGGCGTGACGAAGGTTTCGCCCGGTTTCAAATGGTAGGCCGACGCGAACGGGTTGACCCCGCACAAAGCGCGAACGCGCTCGCCATCGTGGTCAAAAGCGCATTGGAAGCTGCCGGACCAGGCCAGCGAGCCGGCGAGCACGCGCCCGGAGTTCTCTTGAGCCGGACCGTCGAGCGAAAGGATGAACGACGGATTCCCGAACTGATGCGCCCGCACGCCGATCTTGGAATCGAGCACTTTGGTTCCCGGAGTGAGCAACTCGGTGACGGGGTTCATCTCGTTCGCCCAGTCGCCGTAGAAGTGGAGGAGGTGCAGGTTCGTTGGCAATAGCACGAGTGCAGAGGAAGCCATACGTTCCAACGTCACGGCACCAGATTCCTCGTGGCGGATTTCGGTCCATTGCTCCACCACGTCCCGATCTCGATCTGCGCGGAAACAAAGTGCAACCTCGAACGGATATGCCGGGTCGCGGAGCTTGACCCTCATCACCTCGCGGCCCGCGGCGTCGTTGGTCCGCGTAACGCTGTCATAAACGAGCGCGGTGGACGTGTTGCCATCCGCATGGGCCACCTGGATGGCCGGCTCCCAGATGTAGCCGTCGCCCGCCTGCGGATAGGCTTCTTCCGCGCGTTGCGGCAGCTTTTTCTCCGTGCCGCTGCCCAGGGCCGGTTGGTAGAGGCGACCATCCTCACCCACTTCAAACGAGAGCGCGAAGTTCGCGGTGGCCAGTTGGAAGGCTTCATTCGGCGGCAGCAGCATGGGTGGAGCCGCGCCGTCTATCATGACCACGCCCGCCTCCGCCCAGTCAGCGTGGTCATAGCTGGTTCCATCCCCGCCGTCCGTCACCCGCAAGTCGAGGATTTGAATACCAGAAACCGGAATATTGACGGGTACCGCCGCCTTGCCGCCGGTCAACACCTCGCTCTGCCACAGCACCCGCCCATCGCCCCGGATCGTGAACGCCACGCTGCCACGCGCGCCCGCGTCATCATCCACACCCACCAGGGCGATGAAACGCTCCGCATTGCCGCCCAAATCCACGCGCATCTTGCTGGCTGCATGGGTGCCGATACCGCGTTCATACTGTTTCCCACCAATGCTCAGGGGCTTGCCATCTATGCCCCGGTCCATCTGGACATGTCCCCACCCGGTCGTTACCTGCTTGAGGTCCAGCGTGGAGAGCCACACCGTTTCCGCGGACAAGGAGGCAATCCCGTAACTCAATCCGGCCGCCAAGAAGACGACTCTCACATTCCCAACTGCGCGTCGCATCATGCTTCGTTTGTACAAGAAGTGAACCGGTGCTGTCGCCTCAATTCGCCGCGTCGTCTGATCAAGTCCGGGTGTTCTCCAATCTGCGCAAGCGAATCGCTGGCTGTTCGTCGATCCGTTTCAAGAGCTAATCGCGTTTGCAATTCGACCGGGCGTCGGCCGGGTTGGTCTTGAACGCGCGGCAGTATGTGGTGCGGGGGTTGGCGGGTAGCGTGCAGGGCTTGAAACCGCCAATGCGGCGGCGTTGGACGTAGCCCACGCTCTGCTGGGCGAACCCGCCACTGTGGCCGCGCTCGAACTGGCAGCCACTTTGGCAATCGAGTGCGTCGCAGCGGGTAACTTCCATAGGAGCGACCGGTACGCAAAACGACCGGGCCCGAAGGGCCCGGTCGTTGTGCGAGTGAGGCAAACAAATCAGTCCACCAGCCGGAAGAACCGGGCCGGCTCTGCAAACGTGTTCGTGTAGGGTGCGAGAGTAATGGCGGGAATGTTCGTGTAGGTGCCGCTGACCTCCACAGAGGTTTGGAGGCGGTGTGCGCCCGTCCAGTCCAGCACGGGAGCGGGTGCCGCCGAATCAATCGTAAGCACCGGCGGCGGCGGCGGGACGGGGGTTGCCCCGACCGGCTGCAGCAATAACCGGAACGAGATGGGTTCGTCCAAGTTGACGTACGGGTTGCTCGCCGGGGACACGCCGGAGGTAGTCAGGCGCAGCCATTTCGTGGAGTTGGTGTTGTTCCACTGGAACTGGATGTGGAAGGACTTGGTCCCGACGTCTGCGGCGCCGTTCGAGACCGCACCGACGTCCGGGGAGGTCAGAATGGCACCGCTGGTGGTGCCGGAGAAACTCGGGACGCGGAACCCGTAATCCTGTGTCCCAGCCACAGCGTCCTCAAAGGTCTGGAAAACCGTCGGGCCGTTTTGGATGTTGTCAATGTAGAGATCGTACGGACCGGTATCGCTGGTGTCGGCGATCACGAAATTGATGGACTCCAGACAGCCCCACTGCCCAGTGATGTTGTTGGTGTTTCCGATGGTGGGATTCCACTGGACGCTGGCGCCTCTCTGAATGCCTGCGGGCGTCACCTCGGTGCCGGCCACCCAAAGGCCGTAATCATTCATGTCGGCGAAGGTGTTGGTGGTGACGTCCACGCCTTCCCAATAGCCGGCATCGGCCACGCTGCGCAGGACGCGGTAGCCCTCGGCGTTGGTCACCGCATCCCAAGACCAATTCACCCCAAACAAGTCGTTGCTTACGACCATAGCAGACTGTCCACCCACATGAGAGTAGATCTTGACGTTATCCGGCATCACAGTGCGGTACGCATAGACTTGAATGTCAACCCACAGCATTCCGCTGTAGCCATAACCAGGCCCCCCCGCCGGCACGGTGGTTGGGGTGCCTGCCACGTTGACCACATTGCCCACGGAATCGGAGTCGCGGCTGAAGGTTACTGTTTGCCACTCGTTGCTGGGATAGACGAGCGGCGCATCAATCGGCGCTCCGCCGCTGACCTCAGTTGCCCCAAGGAAATGGAGTGCGGTTTGCCCGGTGATGGCTCCCGGTTCTCCGACGGTTGCGATGGAGTTGGTCATTTCACGAATGGTCAGGGCGATTCGCACAGGTGGATTGGCGCCTCCGCCAACCAGGACGCCCGCGGTCGGAACACAGCTCTCCTGGCCATTCACAGTCTGTGTCGCTGCAACCTTCGCCCCTTTGACCAGGCCACTGACGCTCACGTAATTGTTGCCAGCGACAATGCCGGTGGTAGTGGTTCCGATTGGCGTCATGCCT
Source organism: uncultured Verrucomicrobiota bacterium (assembly GCA_964371005.1). GTDB lineage: Bacteria > Verrucomicrobiota > Verrucomicrobiia > Limisphaerales > MWDV01 > MWDV01. The sequence continues at coordinate 28,258 of CAYJNU010000010.1, forward strand.
GAACCTGAATCCTGATAAACCGTGAGGGCCGTGGCGGTGTCAAACACCCCGGTCACGAGCACCTGATTAGCATTGGTGGAAAGCGGGCCGTTTACGAGGACACCGGACGTGTTGATGCAGGGGTCGGAGAGCAAGTCCCCCACTGATCCGCTGGGATTCAGCGCGACAAAATCCAGGTAAATAGTGGCGGAGGGGCCAAGGGTGCCGTCCAAATCGCGGAGCCAAATCGAATCAATGGTGTGCGTGCCGTCCAGCAGCGCGCCGCCGTGCCCACCGCCAATCCCAGGGACAGCGCCCCAGTCGGTCAATGAGTCAAGATCCCACTCGTAAAGGTGCCATTCCCCATCGGCAATGATGGGCACGCTCGTAGAGCCATCCATGTCCGCGATCGAACCTGCCGGGCCGTCCAGATTGATGGAGGTCTCCCATCCCGTGGCAGTGGTCTTCAGATAGAAACCGATCTTGCCATCCGTTTCGGGGGTGGTGGTGAAGGCGACATTGTTGGCTACGGTGCCAGCGCCGGACAGAAAACGGCATCGAAACGAAGCCCCCGTCCCGTTGTAGTCCAGAACGACTCTTTCCTGCCCAACACCCTCGCGGGGTGCGCCAGTGGTGTCCCGATCCGCGGTGGAAGACGACGCGGTGCCCGTTGATGTGCCCGAGAAACTCGGGGCTTGGTTGAAGTGGCCTTCATTGACATTGAAGTCATCGAAGATGATGGCGGCGGCTTGAGCACTCTGCGCGGCGGCCAGCGCCAGCGCGATTGCGCAGGCACCGGTGAAGAAGGTGGAATGACTTGGTTTCATCGGTTGATTGACTGGTTCAGGTTCTAACGCTTGCGAACTAACCGAAGCCATGAATAGCCGCCCAGGGGGCCGGAGTCAACCCGTTTCGCATTCCCGGTTCTGCGGGTGGGATGTTTGACCCGTGTAGCGTACTAGCAAGCTGCCGGAGTGGCAGGTCAGGATAGAAGCGAAAGGACCGGGCCCGAAGGCCCGGTCGTGCTGTCGAATGGGTGGTGGGAGCCGGAGGCCTATTGCACCTGCAACCGATAATACTTCTCCGGCTCGGCGCCGATCGTGACCGTTTGCGAACTGGTCACGCCGTAGATGATGTTGGTGTACGGCCCGGCGACGTTGGTGGCCCACGCCCCAGTTGGGCTCCAAGTGGGTCACGTCGGGTTGGGTGACGTGAACCGGGGGGGCGCCGTGTCCGCGGCAGCGGGACAATACTGCGTCATAGGCGCGGTCTCAAATCCCAAGGACCCGCTGGGCGTGGACCAACAGAGTCTGGCAGCGGCACCTGCGGCGTTTTCGAGGAATTGCACGGGGGCACGCCCTCCTTGGACGTGCCAGTGAGTCCAAACGTGGCGCTGTTAGTGATTGGCGTGGAGTGTTCAGTTGTCCACGAGTTGCTGCCCGGGTGCGCTGACGGGCGCGGTGCTGCGCAGTTTCGCCCGGGAGAGTGTGGTGCGCTTCCGAACAAGATGGCTTGGTGACCGAGGAAGTCCCCCAGTGCATCGGTTATGGGGACGTTCACAGCCGGTCGAGCCAGCGCGGAATGCTCTGCTCTCTGTCTGCCGCGCGCTCCAGCAGCAGTTTGCGTGAAGCCCGGATCGCCCGGTAGCCGGCTGACAGCGATCCGCCCGCGAGGTCCTGGCTGGTGTTGTGCAACAACAGTGGATGTGGGGCGGCGAGTAGGGCGGCAGCTTCGAAACCACCGAGGCTTTGCAGTCCAGGACAAAAGCGATCCGCTGCGAGCCAGGCTTGGTCGTCGCTGGGGTCGAGACCCGCGCAGTCCGCGATGACGGCGTCCGCCGCCGGCGCGGCCAGCAACGCCCAGAGTCCGGCGCGGCCTTCGCCGCAGAGCACGACGCGCGGTGAGCTGTTCGTTTCCATGCCGGGCATACGGACGCTGGCGATGGCGGACAGCAGATCGCGAACTCGGTGCTGCAACAGAGTCCGGTTGTAAGTGGTGAAGTGGTTCGCAAACGGGTCAACCGATGGCGCGGGGGAGAACTGCGTGATGACGAGCACGCCGTGCCCGGCGTCCAACAACTGTCTCGCCAAACCTTGCGGGTCACCGGTGGCATCGAGATAAGCTGCCGCTCCATTGGTGTGGGCTAACACCACGAGCTTGGGCTGAAACCGTCCAGCGGTGGGGCGTTTCTCGGGTTGGAAGCGGACGGCGGCGATCGTTTCCGTTTCGCCGTCGCGCCGGATTAGGAGATCGGTGGCGGCGTAGCCGAGGCCCGCCCGCACCGGCTTGAAGCTGACCCGGGTGGAACTCTGCGGCCATTCGACCTGCAACGTGTGTCGCCAGAGTGGCAACATCAGTTCGCGGAACTGGCCGAAACCCTTCTTCGAGCGCGGCTGCAGCGTGGCGAGTTGGGTGCGTCGCTGGGTGATGAGCCACGCGATGAGTTGTTCGTCGGTCACGGCGTCGGCCGGGAGCTGATCGCCTGGGAACACACGCAACTCCGTGTCCGGCGGCTTTTGATACAACATTTCCGGTGAAGACGGCGCTTCCGGTTGGTGGAGCAACCACCGGTCGAACCAAGCATAGACCGCCTCGCGGCTGGTCTGGTTGTAGTTGTGACCGGAATCGAAGCGAATGCAGCGCAGTCTGTCGGTGGCGTCGAACAGCCGATAGATCGCTTCCACTGCTGGACCTTCGATGGTGGGCGTGTCTTTGGTCCAGTCGCCGGTGGCGGCGATGAGAATCTGCGGGCGTGGTGCAGCCGCCGCCGCAATTTCCATGTTGGAATACTTGACGCGCAACCCGGGCGCGTTTTCGCAAAGGCAGCCGCCTTGCATCGAATGCGAAACCATGCACACGGGCGCCTGCGCGGCGAGTCGGTCATCCACGGCGCCGAGCATGAATGTCTGCGTCCCGCCCCCAGACGCACCGGTGCAGGCGAGACGTTTGCGGTCCACGTCGGGCAGCGCTTCGAGGAAGTCCAGCGCGCGGATGCTGTTCCAGGTTTGCAGCCCCATCAGGTTGATGCCCCAAAGCTGACAGACAGCATTGGTCGCGAAGAACCGGTGGCGTTTCCCAAACTCCCCGCCGGGCTCACCCGCGCGCGGGTAGTTCGCGAAGGATGTGTCGTTGTAGCCCACCATGTCGTAGGCGAAGGCGATCATGCCACGCTTGGCGAAGTTGATGCACCGCCCCGGGATGCTGCCTTCCTTGACGTCGGCGAGGCGGCCGTCGCTCCAATGGCCATGCGGATTCAAGATGGCTGGGAACGGGCCGCTGCCCTTGCCCTGCGGGCGATACAGGTTTCCGCAAACGTAAAAGCCGGGCCAACTCTGAAAGGCGACCTTCTCCACGGTGTAACCGTCGTGCTCGACGCGGTCGAACACCCGCGCCTTGAGCGGTGTCCGCTCGGGCATCGGCCACAAACCGCAACTGACGAGTGCCTGCGTGCGAATCTCTCTGGCTCGCCCTTGCCATTCGGCGCGGGCCACGACGGGCGGGAACGTGCGGGGCGTGTTGAGCGTGCAGACTTCGCTGGTGGCGGCCCAACTGCCCGACGACATCAGGCAGGTCAACAGGAGCAGGGTGGTGGCGGATGAGGCTTTCATGGTCGCAGGCGGTAGAAGCGAGTGGGGTTGCCGGGCGCGTTCGTGTCCACAAATGATGCTGGAATGTTGCTGGCCGTGAGCGTGGCGCGATGCTGCCGCTTCGTCAACTCGTCATTGCCGGCTTCCAGATCGCGATGGGGCAGGGGACGGGTCTCGTTCATTGAGCCTCCGCCTGGCTCATCATCGTTCAGCAGGGTAGCCAGGCTCGGGCCTTCCGGCTCATCGGCCCCGGTGATGGGCTGCAGTGTGCGCTGCCGCGAAGGCGTGCTTCAGGCTTTTGGTGAGCGACTTGGAGATTGTCCTTTTGGCCACCAGCAGGCTTGCGGAGATCGAGCCGAGGCAGGCGATGGTCGCTGTCTTCGCACCTGGGTTGGCATCTCGCGGGATTTCGAGCCGGCGTTAGTCGCAGGTGAAACCGAGTTCGTCGGTTGGGCGTGGCCGGGCAGGGGTTTCGGAAAGCACAGTTTCGAGCAATCGCTTCAACTGGGCGAAATCCACCGGTTTCCCGAGGAACGCGTGCGCGCCGGCTTCGCGTCCGGCCGTGCGAGTAGCCGTTGTATCCAGGGCGCTGATGAGGATGACCGGCAGCCGCCGGGTGCCGGGCTGGCGGCAGAGAATTTCGCAGAGCGTCAGCCCGTCGAGGTCGGGGAGTAGCACATCAAGCAACACCACGTCCGGTTGCGCGAGACTTACTTTGTTCAGCGCATCCATGCCCCGCGGCGCATACTCAAACTCGAAGCGCTGGTCTTGCAGTTGGTAGCGGAGCAGTTCCGCAAACTCGGGCTCATCATCCACGATCAGAATGTTCAAGGACATGCGTGGTTCCTTGTCTGCGTTTCGGGGGGACCTCCGCGCGGTCGCATCGCACATTCTGCGCACTTTGGCAGGGCAGCATGGGGGCGGCGCAGGCTGCTTGCATCTGGATGTTTCTCGGCATCGCCCGCGCGAGCTTGTTCCCCCAATTGCAGTTTCATTCGCTCGAGCCTGTGGGCGACCTGCGATGGCGGGTTCGTTTGTTCAGCAATTGGCCAAAGCTGCGCATTCCTTGATTTCGACAGCATAGGCTGGTGAGGCTCAACGCGTCGTCGCCCAGCGGTGAATCTGTAACTTCATTCGAGCTCGTGGCTCTGTGGGTGAGGGAATTGATGAAGAACGCTGACAGTAGAATTCCGAACCAGCGACTGTTCGGGCGAACGCGTGGATTGGTGGGGACGACCTTTCGGCGGTCATGACAGCCAACCTCGTTTTCGCCGCGCTCGCCGGGACCCTGATGATTTGGGGGACGCCTCCGCTGGCGTTATTCGTTGGGGCGCTGTTTGCCCTGGCCTTCGGAGTGCCTTTCGCGCACAGCGGATCGCGCTTTGCCAAGCGCCTTCTGCAAGTTTGCGTGGTGCTGCTGGGATTCGGCATGAATCTGCCGGTCATTCTGCGGGCCGGGTTGAATGGCTCGGTGTTCGCCGGTGCCACGATTGCGGCCACGCTGCTGTTGGGGTATTGGCTCGGGGGACGTTTGTCATTGGCCCGGAAGACGACGGCCCTGATTTCGGCCGGGACGGCGATCTGCGGTGGATCGGCGATCGCGGCGGTGGGATCGGTGATTGCCGTGACGGAGGCCGAAATTGCCGTGGCGATTGGCACGGTATTCATGTTGAACGCGGCTGCCCTGTACATCTTCCCCTTCGTTGGCCACGCACTGTTGCTGAGCCAGAATCAATTCGGCCTGTGGTCAGGCGTCGCGATTCATGATATCTCATCGGTGGTTGCCGCGACGATGAGCTACGGGCCGGACTCGCTGGAAACGGCCACGGCGGTGAAGCTGTCACGAACGTTGTGGATCGTGCCGGTGACGCTACTCATGGCAATGGCCTTCAGGCAGAAGGAACGGGGGAGAGCATCCGCACCCGGGACAGCCGAGAGCCAGAAATTGCGGGTTGTTGTGCCGTGGTTTATTGGGTTCTTTTTGCTGGCATCGTTGATGCGCAGTTTCGTACCTGTGGTGGTGAAATGGACGCCCTTTATCTCCCAGATCGCCCGCGGTGGAATGACACTGGTTTTGTGTCTCATCGGTGCATCTCTCTCGCCGCGCACCCTGCGGGTGCTGGGCTGGCGCGCGGCGGCGTTGGGAATGGCGCTTTGGCTGTTCATCAGCGCCACCTCATTGCTGGCCATCCGATACTGGAAGCTGGCAAGTTGAACAAGTGTGGAAACTGGCGACGGTGATGCAACGGACCTTCTGGCAGAACGGCGGCACCTGGGTGCTCGCCCAATCGGTGCTTATGACAGCGGCGGTGGCGTTCGGGGTCATCTTTCACGGCGACTGGTCGAACACTGGGGTCATCGTGGTTGGAGTAGGACTGTTCTTCACCGGTGGCGTAGTTGGAATTGCCGGCGTTTGGGCGCTCGGTCGCAACCGGACGCCCTTTCCTCGTCCCCGCGAAGGTTCGGCGCTCATCCAACGCGGCATCTACGCGCGGGTGCGGCATCCGCTGTACCTCAGCGTGATGTTGGTCTCATTGGGCTGGGCACTGATCTGGCAGAGCGGGCCTTCATTCGTCGTTGCCTTAGCGCTGATCCCGTTCTTCTGCGCCAAGGCTCGACATGAGGAACGCTGGCTACACCAGCAGTTTCCGGCGTACGCGGAATACGAGCGGCGTGTGCCGCGCTTCATTCCTTGGCTGCGCCGGAGGGATTCTGGCGGCAACTTGATTGTTTGATGATTCCGCTTGCGAGTACCTTGCACGCCTGTATCAAGGCAGCCGGTTTTGCGAAAGATGAGGATGCGCAAAGAACGGGAAAGGCAAGAGCGGTCGCGCCGCTGAGCTGGGTACGGCGCGACGTTCCCAGCGCGCCGCAGTTGAAGCCCGGGTAAACGGCGCGCCGGGTCTGACGCGCGCTTACCGCTCATTCCGAAGGAACGGATTCTCGGGTTTCGAGTTTCGGCTTTCGGGTGTACCTTCCGACCATGCGGATTCTCAATCTCAACCCGGATACCGACATCGGCGCCAGCGCTTGGTTCGTGGACCTCGAAGGCCATCGTCTGTTGATGGACTCGGGCATGCACCCCAAACGCGATGGTCGTGCCGGCCAACCGCTCTTCGATGCCGTCCGGGACGAGGAGGTGGATGCGATCGCGCTCTCGCATTGTCACCACGACCATGTGGGCACGCTGCCGGTGGCGTTGCGCCATTTCCCCAAGGCCCACGTGCTGATGCCCGAGCTCAGCTATTTCATCATCGAGCGCGTCCTGCACAACTCCGTCAACGTGATGACCCGGCAGCGTGAGGAGTTGGGCATCCGCGAGTATCCGCTCTACAGCCACGATGAGGTGGACGACATCGCGCCGCTCTTCCAGGGTTTCCGCTACAATCGTGAGATCGAATGGGCGGCGTTCCACAAAACCCGAGCGGGCGTCAGCTCGCCGACGCTGGAGTTTTTTGACGCCGGCCACACGCTGGGCGCGGCGGGCATGATGGTGCGCGGCAAGAAGCAGACGCTCTTTTACACCGGCGACGTCTGTTTCCATGACCAAACCCTCCTGCGCGCCGCGCGGTTCGAGGACGTGCAAGCCGACGTGTTGATTCTCGAAACCACCCGCGGCAACCGGGCCACCCCGAAAGGGTTTACCCGTGAAGTGGAGTTGCGCCGCCTCACGCAGGCCATCCAGGGCACATTCAAACGCAAGGGCAGCGTCCTGATCCCGACGTTCGCGCTCGGTCGCACGCAGGAGGTTCTCGCGCACCTGGCCCTCCTCATGCGCCAGGGCGAGCTGAAGCGACAGCAGGTCTTCATTGGTGGATTGGGCCGGGTCTTCACGGAGATTTACGATCTTCAAGCGCACCGCGCGCACCGTCTGCACAGCAACCTGCAACTCCACGAAGCGCTCCAACTCCTGGTACTCGAAGCAAAGCAGACCCAGAACATGAAGCTCACCGGTGGCCGCCTGTTCGTCGTCACCGCCGGCATGATGAGCGAACACACCCCCGCCCACGATCTCGCCCTGCGCATGGCGGGCGACGAGAAGCATGGCATCTTCTTCGTTGGTTACGCCGATCCCGATTCGCCCGGAGGCCGGCTCAAAGCGGCGAAGCAGGGCGAGACGTTTCTCTTCAGCGCCAGCGGCGGCGAACTCACGAAGCGTTGCGAAGTGCAGGATTTTGATTTGACCGCGCATGCGAACCGCGAGGACCTGCTGGATTTCGTGGGTCAGGTTTCGCCGCGCGTTGTGCTGCTGGGCCACGGCGGCGACGACTCGCGCCGGTGGTTTGAGGAACAAATCCACGCCCGCCATCCGAAGATCAAAGTCATCCAGCCCCAGCCCGGCAAAGCGGTGGAAGTCTGATCCATGGCCGGATGGTGACGCCTACTTGAGTTTCGCCTCCAGAAACTCGTAGGCCCGCGCCCGGACCGCCTCCGGGAAATCGTGCGGACAGTCTGGATGCTCGACCCGCAGATTCAGGCTTGCACCGTGGAGTGCAAACACCGGCGCGGCCGCTTTGACGATTTCATCCACGCTGCGCCATTGGAAATTCGTGTCGCCCAACGGCGCGTTGAGAAACACATGCCGCGGCGCGAGCGCGCCGAGCAACTCATGGAAGTCGAACGGGATTTCAGCCAGCCGCCCGCGATATGCCGCCAGGCGAGGCATGTAGCGGGTCTGACACCAGCCCTTTTCCGGCTGCCAGTTGGCGGGATTGCCGCCGTAATAATCAAGGAACGAATCAAAGCCGCAGCTTGAGACGACCACCTCGATCCGCGGGTCGAAGACCGCCGTGAAGATCGCGTTGTGCCCGCCCAGCGAGTGCCCGACCGCGCCGTACCTGCCGTGCTTCACAGCCGGCAGCGAATCGAGCAGGTCCAGTCCGCGGACGTTGTCCCAGATGGCTTTCATCGTCCCGCTTTCGTAGCCGAGTGCCTTCAAGTCGGGCTGGTAGTTAGCCATGATGGGATACGCCGGGGCCAAGACGACGAAACCGCGCTCTGCGAGATCGTGAGCGTAGGCTCGGTAGTTGTCGCGCAACTTCTCCACGGTGACGCGATGGCCATGTTCCATGTCCGTCGGATGGAGGGCGAGCACGGCCGGGAACTTCCGCTTTGCTCCCACCGCTGCCTTCGGGATCAGCAAGTACGCCGGGACGCGGGAGCCAGGTTCGGCCTCGTACGTGATCAATCGCCTGAGATACGCGCCGCAATCCTGCTCCTGCTCCACCCGCACATCTAGGGGGCAGCGCCTCGCTTTTCCGGGCAGCGGTCCCATCACCTCCTGTATCCCGCCCAAGATTTCCGCGCGGCGACGCTTCCAACCGGCCTTGGACCGTACTGGCCGGACTTCGCCCCGCCTGTCTTGGAAGACCATCAAGTTGGTGCGCGGGAGGCGGCTGAGCGTTTCGTTCGCTTGGAGAGCTGGTCCCCAGAACAGCAGCGGGAACAGGCCGGTCCAGCAAGCGATGCTGCGGAAGACGGATGCCGTCGTGTTCATGGCGTGCCAGCTTGCCGCGAACGCATGCGCGTTGGCCAGAAGAACTGCTGCGGCTGCGCGCCGGCTGGCCGTCCGGCAGAATTCCCGCTTGCGCTCCGGGCTCGCGGATGAGCTTACTGAACGCGGCCTGGCGCGCGTCGGGCCCAGAATGCGAACGCTCCAAACCAGAATGTCTATGCTCCGGATTCAATCCTCCGTCTCTCTCTGCCTGCCTTTGACCATGGCCGTAGCCGCAGCACTCCTCACCCCTGGCTGCAAACCCGCCAGCTCCGATTCCGCCAAGTCCGATGGAAAGCCTCGCGTGGCGTTGGTCATGAAGTCGCTTGCCAACGAGTTCTTCCTTACGATGGAGAACGGTGCCAAAGCCCACCAGCAGGCTCATGCCGCGGATTACGACCTCCTTTCCAACGGCATCAAGGACGAGCTGGACGTGAGCCGGCAGATTGATCTCGTCGAGCAGATGATCGCCCAGCGCGTGGACGCCCTCGTCATCGCTCCGGCCGACTCCAAGGCGCTCGTGCCCGTCTGCAAGAAGGCGCAGGCCGCCGGCATCACCGTGGTGAACATTGACAACAAGTTTGACGACGCGGTGCTGGCCGCCAGCGGCGCGAAGTTCCCGTTCGTCGGCCCAGACAACCGAAAGGGCGCGAAAGCCGTGGGTGGTTTCCTCGCCGCGAAGCTCAAGGCCGGCGACAAGGTTGTCATCATCGAAGGTGCGCCGAACGCCTTCAACGGCATCCAGCGCAAGCTCGGCTTCGAAGACGCAATGAAGGCGGCGGGCATGAGAATCGTCAGCTCGCAGTCGGGCTATTGGGAGACGGACAAAGCCAACCAGGTCGTCGCCGCGCTGGTGAACGAGCATCCGGACCTGAAGGCCGTGCTCTGCGCGAACGACAGCATGGCGCTGGGCGCGGTGGCCGCTTTGCGCGCGGCGGGCAAGCTCGACAAGGTGCTGGTGGTCGGCTTCGACAACATCGCCGCGATGCAGCAATTGCTGAAGGAGGGCAAGGTTTTGGCGACGGCTGATCAGCACGGCGATCAACTGGCGGTGTTCGGCATCGAATACGCATTGGAGATGCTCAAGACGAAGCAGTCGCCCGCCGAGCGCGAAACGCCGGTGGACTTGGTCACCGCAGTGAAGCTGGGAGGCAAGTGAGCGCGTCGCCGAAGAAGCGCGGTTCTGGTTTCGTATTGCCGGTCTGAAGGCAAGAAGCTTGGCTGTCAGTCGCGTTGATGGAGGGGCCACTGGTGAAAAACATGTTCCGCGCCTTGCGCGTCATAGCCGATGAACTGCAACTGACCGTTTGTCTCGCGGATCGTGTAGTTGCCAGGGGAGTCCTCCTCGCGTAGGGGACCGCCCACCAAGTAGTTCTGCCAGTTCTCCCAGTCGCTCGATCGTGCCCACTCCTTCCAATATGGGGCGTTGGTGCGAGGAACAGTGATGACTGACCGGACCCGTGATCGAGTGTCGTTTGAGCTGCGCATGGGTGACTCTGCTTGCTCGTCGAACAACTCCCAAGAGATGCGATACAGGATGTCAACCGGCCTGTAAATAGAGTCTCCGTCTTTCACCAATCGCACTTGTATCTTCGGCAGGGCAAGGTAGATCGCGGCGGTGATCCCCGCGGCGAGCCAAATCAGTGTGTGAATCTTGGGCGAACGCCCGCCGGGGCGGGTTCCATTGGTCCGTTTCGCTCCACCGATGCAACAACTCCCGATCAAGCCGGCCGTGAACAAGCCTGCAGCCCAGTTCAGGGCCAGAG
>CAYJNU010000011.1:0-38103 GCA_964371005.1 uncultured Verrucomicrobiota bacterium
GGCCCGCGAACACAAGCTCGGCGCCGCCGCCCGCCAGCAGTTGCGTCAGCAACACAGCGTCGCGGAAGTGAAGGCGTTGAAGGCGCGCGTGCAGGCCATCCGCGCGGAAGTGCTCCCCGGTAGCCAACTGGCCAAGGCGTGCGACTACGCGTTGCGCATCTGGCCACGGCTGGAAGTGTTTCTGGAACACGGACCGGTCGAGCTGGACACCAATCTGGCCGAGAACGCGATGCGACCCGTGGCCTTGGGGCGGAAAAACTGGCTGCACATCGGCGACGAAAAAGCCGGGCCGAAGATCGCGGCGATCCTGAGCGTGCTGGCCACCTGCCAGCGACTGGGGATCGAGGCCCGAGAATATTTACTGGCCGTGCTGCCCATGCTGGGCGGGACGAGCACCACCGAAGTCGAGCACCTGACCCCGCAAGCTTGGCAGCGGGCGCGCCAGCAGCCCACCGCCCCGGCCGTCTGACCCCACTCCCACCCCCGCACTCATCTGGATCCGCCGGACGGACACGGAAGAACACCTCTTTCGCTGCCTACCGCACCATCATTGCCACAGCACACAGCCAACTGGACTGGCTTATCGAGCAGTTGAACCGCCCAGTGTAATAGGCGGAACTGAATGGCAACGTGGAAACGAACGTGCCGCGCGATCAACTGGCGTCTGCCCTGGCCGAACGCCGCCGTACATGGCGCACAAGGGGAAACCACCGCCAGTTGCCACACTCAAGAACTGATCTTCTTCCGGCACCTTCCGCTCACATTACAGATGTTGGATACCTTTCGTGCCATCAATGAAACGATTTCTTTAATGCGCGTGTCCAGCTCTGGCGAGTCCGGCAGACACAACAGCGTCCTTAAAAAGAATGTCAGGGTTTTTGTAGCTTCAAAGTAACATGCAAATGAAGATCGGCGGATTGCATTCTTACAGAGACTGGACAGATCACCATACTCCAATTGGAAAAGGCTCGATGGAAAGCGGTCTATTTGCCCGGCGAAAAACTCCTTCCGAACAGGGAACGCTACTGCCCGTTCGACGCGTTCTTGTGCAGCATCGTATGAGGTCAACGTATCCACTACCTTAACTCCAACATCTCTGCCCGACGACATGCGGGTCACACCGAGAAACCACTCACCTGTAACAGAGAAGTTGCCGGGCAATGGTCTGACACGAATGTTAGATCGACGATCCGCGCCGATGTCTCCAAGCATCTGAATAAGGGTGGTATACCAGTGTCGCCAGATCAGAGCGTCAGGAGAGCACGTGGCAAATGGAGCAGTGCTGTTTCCGCTGAGACGAGACTCTACTCGACCGATCTCGGGAGGCTGCGCTTGATATGCTTTGTGCCCGATACGCCAAAAGCGTTTCGCCACCCTCCTGCATACTGGCGCAGACAAAATGTCGCCTAAGCACATGCCATGAAATGGTTGTCGCTTTCCTCGCTGCAGCCACAACTCTTCTGCAAGCATCTCCAAGAAAAACGAATTAATTGTCTCATCCGAATCCTTCGTAAAGTCAAAAACAAGTGTATTAGGACGACCTCTGCACACACTTGCGATGTCCCTCCACGACGCGTTGGGTTGCAAAGTCATCTTGCTCTTATCGTAGGCCAACAGACTCACATTCCCGTAGTAAGGAACTGCCCAGAACTCCTTACCATCCGTGCAGCAACTAAGAGTGCTCTTAGAATAGCTCTCCAAGAGACGTGGCATTTGTGACACTGGAAACCTCTGAAGCCAACTATTCCCGGCCGCACGCACCTGATATTCGTCAACTTGAACAATTTGAAGCTCGTCCACCCCAGCAGCAGGCGCAATGTCCGCCACCCTGAGGCTCGTCAGGAGGTCTTGGGCACTGACATCCACTGTGGTTCCCAGCGTGTGCCCCAGCGTCGCACTAATCTCCGAGTTGTAGCGCGCTTGGCTGGCAGTCTCTGCATGGAGGAACAGCCGCAGGGGCAGTGGGTCTGGTCTTCCAGACATGACGTTACGAAAAAGCGCAAACTGTTGTGTTATACGAATCCCCTCTCGTTTGTCCAATACGATCTCGTATACCCGCGGGTCGTGCTCCATCGAACGCGTCTTCGCGACATGAACCGCTGTAAGATTCTGTCCTCTGAAGAACACGCGTCTGAAGTCAATGACACAATCGGAGGAGTCGGCGATCTCACGAGACATTTCGGATACGGGGTGGTCGTCTCCCGTGCATACGAACATCGTGGTGCAGTTCTCCGTTCTCAGGACGCGCATGAGCGTTGGGACGAACGTAGTGTCTGCCGCAATAAGTGGGCAGCTTTCCTGCATGTACTTCACATTGTCAATCACCACCTTCTCGATGACACTACCGGCGGCACGCGCTGTTCTAAAGGCGCCAATGATCTTCTGCAGGACTTCGCCGGGGCGTAGAAACCCGCCTTCAAATGAAAGGGTAATCAGTCGCTGTAATTGCGTGACAGCTCCCGTACCGCGCTGCCGCCACGGTCTTCGGCTTAGCATCGTGTTTACTGCTCCCTCCAGTATTAGCGATCGCACCGATTCGTCTGAGTCTCGAAATGTAACATACAGCGCTTTCGGTCTTCGGAGAGGGCGAGGACCAACTGGACAATTCTGCGTAAGAGCAAAGACCAACGCAATCTCCGTCTTCCCACAGCCACTAGTTCCCCTCAGAGTAATCACCTCGCGCTCCCTGAATCCGATATTAGCCCGAAGTTCCGCGCCATGCTCCCGGGTCGGACGATGCATGCTAACCCTTAACGCTAAGTTGCATAGTATGCGGTCCAGATCTTCTATGCCGCAAGACGTTCGCTGCGACGATGGCGGGAATGTCCGGCGCTCGCTCCTCTCGGCCATCACCGCCGCAGAGGAGGGATAGATGACGATTCCTGTCCCCTTCTTAATGGCGAATGGTTGGCGTCCACGATGCGTTGGCTGTCCGCGTGACTTCAGGATCTCAAGAAACCGCTGGCTGTATTGCTGCCTTTCGCTCTCTTCGTTCCAGAGCTTAATCACTACATCAGCAATGTTCTCTTCATGGTGAAATTGTCTCTGAGGATCAGACTCCTGCTCAGTAGTAAACACCGCTGCCACTCCGCGCTGCTTTAGATACTGAAAAAAGTCGTTGGTCGCATTTCTCAGACTCTGGGGGTTGGCTCCGTTAGGCAAGACAACGGAGTTCACGGGATCGACAACTATCAGATTCAGTGGAAACTCTGAGAAACCTGGCACCTCGATCAGGCTCCGAATTGAATCAAAGTGAGTCTCTAATGAGCATTTCGAGACATTTCCAACGCCAAAGAGTCCTTTCTCTCGCCTACCCCGGTCAGCTAACGCCACGAGGAACTGGTCTGCTGAGTCCGCGTACCGGAAGTTCCCGTTTCCTGGAAGCCAGCCGAAGCTCCGATATTGCTTATTCAGGTCCGCCCGTTCTTGATCCAAAGCAAACACAAATGCAACCCCTCCCTTACTCGCGACCTCGAAAGCAAGCTGGCTGGCAAGGAGGGTCTTGCCAGAGCCACAAGCGCCGCGGACAATTATCGTTCTGCCAATTGAGGAGTCAGGAGATGTTGACTGCGCCATCAGCAAGCCTCCATTGAAGATTTCGTCGAATCCCGCAATGGCAGTCTTGAGTCCAAAGGAACGGCATAACAAGTAATCTGGATCGCATGCACCTCTCAACAAAACACTGCTCCGGTGACGCCAGTCTAACGCGATCACCCCTTGCATTTCGGCCAAGTCCATGAAAAAGGATGCAATTGACTCCGGCGTGTCAACGTTCCTCGTAACATGACGCAGACGCGCCAGTAGCTTTGACCGTGGAGTACTCACCTGCCTTTGCTTCGCGCTCGACTCCATCCTAAGCGCGTTTACTTCCGTTGACATGTTGCGCAGCGCCTCGACGACGAAAGCCGTATAACGAATGCCGTGGCGTCTGGCCAGCCAACGGAAAGTGTGATACTCAATGTCCATGTGCCGACCGTGCGGCGTAAACATTGTCAATACGGCTGGCATTACATCCACTGGTTTGAATAGATAAACGGACTGGCGGTGAGGGTTGTTCCTGCGTGGTTCCCATAGCAAATGCTGCGTGGATGCTAACCAACGTAGAATTGCACTAACGGCAGGCTTGCTCAGAGCCGTTCTTGAGTGGGACGACACCGACGCAGCACCACGAATCTCCTCGATCACGAGCCGGCACAGATCGCGGAGTGATTCTCCGCCCTCTTGCGGTTTCCGGACAAGCTCGTTAAGAGTCGCAATAACGCAGAGCGTAGCGTCCAACGCCGACACAAGCGAATTATTACAGTGCTTAATCAGTTCGCCTGCAATATCGTTAGGGTCACTTGGCATAATCTGCCTTTGATCTAAGTTGAACCCGGCCAAATACCTGGTAAGGCCCATTCGTGCGACGCGGGTATAAGATGCCGTCCTCGATTAGTCGGACGACAGTCGGAAGCACCGCTGCGTAGCACTCGACATCGTAAACACCACACACCTCGGCCAACAGCCCACCAATAAACTGCTCCGCGCGCCCCTCGAACTGGCGCTTATGCTTCTCGATTTGTTCCCGTGCCAATGGCGCGTCAACCATACGACGCTGGCAATATGTCAACAATTCCAAAGCCTCGGAATATAGAAAATGATTCAACATGTTATGAACATGAGGGATAAGACCACGTTCGAATGCAATGCGATCTGAAGAAGAGAAATTGCGCAAACACTCATCCGCCATTCGGCGAAGAGAGATACACGATCCCAACAACGTGCTCAGGTGGCTGGCGTGTTGGCGATCTAGGCCATACGCGCTAAGGTTGCTCGGATTTGTTGTTGCAGTTGATTGCCTAGCTTTGCCAGATGCGGGTCTTTTGCCATCCCTCCAAGAAGCCGCAATCTGATGCTTGATACTAGCAGACTTCATTTCCGCGTCGGAAAATGAACTAGCACTCACATAGTCTCCCATCAGCAAGACAAGCCCAGCATCTGACAACGCGGTGAGAATCGAACGCGCACGCCTGACGTGGAGCTCGGTCTCGAGAACCCTCGTAAACTCCGACTGCCTGAACTGCCCACCATGTTCATGCTGAAGCCGAAGGGCTGCACAATAAAATGGAAACAAACACTGTGAGAACGAGCCCTCATCTCCCCAGACGTAGTAAAAGAGTGGAGATACGCGTGGTAGATACTCGCGCTCCAGAAAGTACAGCCAGTCATATCCTTCTAACACAACGACGCAAAGCCCAGACGACTTTGAATAACTCAATGTGGGTATATTCCTTCGCTTTCGTTTCTTAAGCGCCTTAAACCCTTCGTTGTGTGGTAGCTCCCCCCATACGTCGAGGTAGTTATTAGGGTACTCTCGGCCAATGTTGCCTCGAATAAAAACGCGTAGTTCCATGGATTCGCAGAGATTAATCACCAATTAGCTCGGCAAAGTCAGAATGGGCTTCGCTGAAGAATGCGGTCAACCGATCTCGGATCTCGTCCCTGAAATAGGAAGGCCGGGATGTACCCATTGAATCCACGAGAGCACGGAGTATGCGCTCGGCTCGCGCTGGCGCTTGATCGTTGACGATTTGATCGAGTGCTGCCCGCAGAAACTCAGTAAACAGAGACACTGCGTACCCGAAGGCCGCCATATCCGCGTCGGCATATCGGGGATGGTCCTTCCGCCGTTTTTGGAGGTCTGCTATGAACGAGTGTTCATTTAGGGCCTCGAAGAACCTGCGAGCACTTTCGTAACCTTCCCGAGAAACCTCGTCCTTCAGATTGTTGCTCAACATGTTCTCGACCTCGCGTCCAACGCCAGAATGGAACCCCGTTTGAACCCCGATCTTGGTAACAAGGTTGAATTCTGCGCGGATGTATGCATAATAGGCCACCCACCCATGACTCACGTACAGTGAGTCCCTAATGCAAGTCAAGTCACTGGCGGCTTTGCCTTGGATAATACAATGGCATAGCACCTCATGAACAAGGCACCCGCCCAAAGCGTGAAAGTGAATGTACCGCAAGCGCGCAGGTTCTCCTTTTGCGCTCGCGTATGGTCCCGTTGGTACGCCGAAGAAGACAAGATTCGGCTCTTGCTCTGGAACGCGTGACAACCTGACACTGATGTCGGGGCAATTACTACTAGGGGTGAGCGCGAACTCATGCCTGGAATTGCCACTTCTCCTTCCGACAACACTTTTAATTACTTGGGCCATTTCCGGTGAGTTGAGATGATCTGTGGTTTCTTCGGAGGCGAGCTTGTTGCGGTAGTAGTTTCGTACAAAGCTCTGCTGGAGTGCTGCTGTTGCTGTCTCTGCATCATTGCGGCTCAGCCCTAGGGTCTTCTCGAATGTTTCCTTGATTGCATCCTTAATTCTGTCTGCAAATCGCGCACTGTAGCCTGCAGGATCATGGATGTCGCATTGGGGCTCTGGCATTGTCCGCTGTTCGTGCCATAATTCCTCTTCACAGCATTTCTGAAGGGCGCGCAGGTGGTGATTGTACGGGTCCCTCGAACTCTTGTGATTGCCAAGGACGGGCCTAGTTTCAGCCACAACACGAAATAAGCTGTCAAAAGCGTGGAATACACGCTCCACAGGAATTGTACTCGATTCGATGGGTGGTACTTTCGCTGTAGCTCGCCTAGGCATTACCGTATCTCCTTTACAGTATCTTGCCTCGGTACTTCTTGAGCAGCAATATGACGACACGCCTTATTAGTTCGACCGTCAATCCAGCAGCCACGGCAATAGCATAGGCGATCACCACTTCACCAGCTAGTCCCTCCTTGCGTTCTTTCTCCGTGAACCATACTGCGCTCTCGACCAACTTGTGCTCAGTCCGGAAATGTTGAAGCGCTGCGGTCAGGTCCGCGTAGAGTTTCTTTTCTACTTCTTGGGAAATCGTGAATTCGACCGTGACCGATTCATGCGGGTTTTTCTTTGCCGGTTTTGGAGCGGGAGACTTCGGCGTTTGAGATCTCTTTGTTTGTCCCTTGCGCTTAGCATCCAGGCCGTGAGTTCGTTTGTAAGTGTCGTTTTCTTTGAATGTCCCAGTCTTGCCGCGCACGGCATGGACTTTCTTGCCGGTGCCGCTGCGATTGGTGGTGCGTTTCATAGGTGATTCAGTGGTGAGTGTCGGGCGTCGAGTGTCAGGCAATTGCGATTGACGAATGGTAACTGTTCGGGATCGGGACCCCTCACCCTAACCTTCTCCCCGTCCGATGGGGCGAGGGAAAGGGAGGGAAAGGCGAACTCATGTCGTTACATTCTTTGCCTTGCGCACGGGTTTTTTGCGTTCGCTGGAGCGGGTGCCGCCGGCTTGCTCGTATTGCGTGCTGTTCCCGCCGAAATAGCCTTTGATGCCGGCCCGGCCTCGCGTGGCAAAGTCTTTCAAGCGCATCACCATCTCATCGCGCTGATTGCGCAACGGCGTGATGGCCTGTTCCTTGGCGGCAATGTCGAGGACCAGTTTGTCCAGATCAACGCAGTCCTTCTCCACGCTCTCGACCGTGATGTCTTGAGCTTGAAGTCTGTGTTGGCTTTGCACACGGCCAATACCTTTTGCGCATCGGCCACGATCATTTTGGGATTCGGTGTTCCTTTCATGGGTTATGTCTGTTTGTTGTTGATAGATGGTTACATCTGATTGGGGCATATCCCAGTTTTAATGGGGAGCGCCCCGTTCTTGTTGGGGAAAGGGTGGATAAGGATGGGGAGCGAGATTGGATGCTGGATGCTGGATACGGGATACTTAATTCGAGGTGCTGAATTCTCCCTTGCGTCGGTTTCGCGTAGTTCGCGGGATTCGCGGTGGAACCGTCCTCGCACCTGACACCGCGCACCCCGCCCACGGACAACACCCCTCCCCTCGCGGGTTTTGCCCGTGTTTTGGCTGCTGCGCGTCATGGTGGTGTCTGAGTTCATCACGTCACCGAAACCGCAAACCGAAACCTGCCTTGGAGCCATACAAGCCTCCGGGAACGCCGTGGTTGTAAAGCAGAGTGCCTAAACCGTCAATGGGTTTTTTTGAGGCGACGCCGATCCGAACGCATCTTGACACTGCCCCCCGTAGCGGCAGGCTTCCCAGCCTGCCGTATCACCCGGCTTCCAGCCGGGTGTCCGGGTCGAAATGGCCGGACATCAGGCTTTCGCCCGCCTCCAGCCGGGCGGCTGGAAGCCGCCGGCTACGTCAGGCAGGATGCCTGACGCTACGGTTTGGGGGCAGTGTCAAGATACACCCCATCGATCCGGGCGCTTCTTGACACCGGCAACCCAAATAGTGGGGTAAGCCTCTGCCTTGCCGCGGTGCCACAACCTTTCAGGTTGGCGACGCACCTTGTTTTCACGGCCCCGGCAAGCCAAAGACTCACCGGCACTTCCGCGGGCTGAAAGCCCGCATCACTCGACCTTGCCAACAGTGGTGGGGGCGGACTTGAGGAGCAGGGCCATCTGAGTATTGGTGAGGACGCCAGCCGGCGCGTAGGCCTGTTGGAAGAGCCGCGCCACGGACTCGCGTTTGAGGTGGCGCAGCTTGTCACCCGCGGGGCGGGCGTTGATTTCGGCGGGGGGCTGGAGGTCCAGCACCACGGGCGTGAAAGCAATCTGCGGGGCTCACTTCCTTCTGGCGGAAGCTTGTTGAAAACAGACCTCAGTATCTGGTATTGGATGGTCTGAGGCAGTGCTTCTCAGACATTTGACTCCGAGCGTGACGGGGGACTTGCAGCGCCGGTTGCTTCGAGGCTGCTCGCGTTGTCAAAGAAGAGGCGGCCAGTTACCTTTTCTTGGCCGCTTGCAGTTCGGCCTTCGTCTCAGCCTGTAGTGCGTCCAACTCCGGCCGCAATTCCTCCTTGGTCTTCTTGTCCATCCGGTCAATAAACAGAATCCCATGTAGATGATCGTGTTCGTGTTGGATGGCGCGGGCCAGCAATCCTCCGCAGCGGAACTTCATCGTCTTGCCATTCCCACCGAGGGCCTGGACTTCCACCATGCCCGGCCGGGGAATATCGGCGTAAATCTCCGGGAAGCTCAGGCAGCCTTCCGGGCCTTTCACGGGCTCGGCCAGGGGGGTGATCTGCGGATTGATCAGCACGAGCGGCATGAGGGAATGCGGATCGGCGGATTTGCCATCCACCTCCAGCGTGGACGGCCGATCCGTCACGTCGCGGATGTCGAGCACCGTGAGTTGAAGCGCCTGGCCGATTTGCTGCGCTGCCAAGCCGATCCCACGCGCGTCATGCATGGTCTCGAACATGTCCTCGATCAGCCTGCGGATCGCCGGGGTGATGGTTTCGATGCGCGCGCCCTTTTGGCGTAGCGCCGGATGGCCGTATTTGACGACTTCGAGAATCATGCTGCTGCGGTTCGTCAGAATGCGTAGGGACCGGTCAGGCTGGAAGGCCAGTTCTTCATCGCGCGGACGAGATCCGGCACGGCCGGGCTCTGGCCTTTGATGACGTAGTAGCCGCTCGTCGTCGCACCGGTCAGCAGCGCGAGATCATCAGCCAAGCCCAGCAATTTGCCCAGGCAGAATCCTGAATTGAAGTGATCGCCCGCCCCGGTCGTAATGAGCGGCTTCGTGGTGTACAGCCCGTCCACCACACTGATGTTTCCGTCGCCGACGCAGAGCGCGTATTGGACTGGATGCACCACCAGGGTTTGCACCGGCACGCGGGCGTGAATCTCCTTCGCCAGCGCGGCCAACGCCTGCTTTGAGCCGTCGCCCTTGTCCAGCGAGAACACCCGGGCGATCTCGTGCGCTTCCTTCTCGTTCAGGCCAAGGATCACGTTGAAGTAGCGGCGGAATTCGAGAATAAGATTCAATGCACGGCGAATGTCTTCAGCGGTCCGCTTCTCGGGATCAGCCAAATCGAAGAACAACGTGCGCTTCTTGCTGCCGGTCGGCAGCGTCGGGCAGATTTCCTTCAAGACCGCCTCCCAAATGTCGCTCATGTTCGTGAGCATGGTCCAGTTCACGAATCCGACGAGATCGGCACTCCCAAACTTGGCGGCGAACTTGTCCTTGCCAAACCGCGCGGTGATGTTCTCCCAGTTCACGTCCTTCAGGTAGGTGTGCTTGCCCAACATGACCTTGCCGTCCTCGAACTCGATAGCGTCCGTGAGACCCGGCTGGGCGATGGAGCAGACCTCCGCCCGCTTCGCGAAGTCGGCGAACACCGGATGCAGATTTGGGTAACCCAGGTTACCGATGTAAGTCACCTCGAGTCCCATGCTGGCGAGGGCGTTGCCCATGATCGGGCCGTTGCCCCCGAGCTTGGTAAGCTGCGGCACAAACTCGATGTTGGTGCTCTTGCCGGCGGCCGCTGCCAGGCGTTCTGCCAGCTTGGCAATGGTCGGCATGCGATCGTAGGCGGCAGCGCTGTGGCGCTTGTCCACGACATGGAGAATCTCATCCACGAAGCCATCCAGGCCGACGAAGGCGGTCAACTGAGAGGCGCGATCGCCGGAGGCTTCCAGGGCAGTGACACAACGGCAGCGAAGTTCAGGGGTGTTCAGATACATGGTTCGTACGTTTGGATCTCAAAAAAGTCACTCGGGGGGGAGGCCGACGATCTGAAGAATCCGCTCCAGTTCGGCGTCGCTGAAAAAGGTAATCTCCAGCGCGCCTTTACCCTTCTCATAGCGCAAATGCACCTTGGTGCCGAGCCGCTCGCGCAGGCGGTTCTCCAAATACGCCACGTGCGAATCCGGGGCGGCGGGCAACGGCGGCGGCGCCTTGGCGAAGCCACCCGTTTCGCGCGCTTGGAGGTGGGCGACCAATTGCTCCGTCTGCCGCACGTTGAGCGTTTCCTTGATGACGCGTTCTGCCGCGGTGCGTTGGGCCTTCTCGGTCGCGAGCCCCAAAATGACTTTCGCGTGTCCCACGCTCAGGCGGCCGTCACGCAAATAGCCCTGGACCAACGTGGGGAGCTTCAGCAGGCGCAAGGCATTCGCCACGGCCGCGCGACTCTTGCCCACGCGGCTGGCGGCTTCCTCCTGCTTGAACTGGAACTGCTCGATGAGTTGAGAATAGCCCTGCGCCTCCTCAATCGGGTTCAGGTTCTCGCGCTGCAGGTTTTCGATGAGGGCAAGCTCAAGGACCGCGCGGTCATCGGCCACGCGGACCAGGATCGGCACCTCGACCAGCCCGGCCAATTGAGCCGCCCGCCAACGGCGCTCGCCGGCGATGAGTTCAAAGTGGTCGGTCTGCTCCCGCACCACCAGCGGCTGCACGATGCCTTGTTCGCGAATCGAATCGGCCAACTCGCGAAGCGACTCTGCGGAGAAATCCTTTCGCGGCTGAAAGGGACAGGGACGAATCTTCGCCAAGGGCACGTGTCGCAGGCCTTCACCTACCGGGGCGGCGATGGTGCTCGGGACAGGCATGGCAGACGAGGGCGCGAGGGATGCGCCCGAAGGAATCGTCGCGTTGGGAACAGCCGGGCTACCACCCAGAAGCGCTCCCAGCCCGCGGCCCAAAGCTGGTCTTGCCATGTCGCGAGAGTGGCCAACAGCGTTGCGGTTGTCAATTTCCGTCCCGCGCTTCCGATGCATCCTGGGAATTGTATTGAGCCGTGGCCTGCCTGAGCATCTGGCGGCCTTCCTCGGTCTGGAAGTAGGCGTTCAACGTCGCGCGCTCCGCAAGAGTGAGGGACTTGCGATAGTCCTCCACCCACTGAGCCAGCCAGTCATACGCCGATGGTATCCGCTTTCGCGGAAAACGCATGTGCCAAACGTCACATTGACACAGGCCAGCTTGGTGGATTTCGCTGGACGCAACCGAAGGACTCTTCCTTCGCCACGCAGGAGTCGCCTCCGCAATGTCCTGAATCGCGACGGCAGACGCGCACACCTTTGACGTGAGTAACTAAACCAGTCCCCCCAACCTCCGCAACCGGAGCACCGGTTCTTTCGTCGTGCGTGATTGCGCTAGGTCCACCTCGAACTCGGCCACCCAGTCGTTGTTCCCTTCCGGGTCCACCAACATCTGCTGGACGCGCCAGGTTCGCTGGTCTTCCGAGGGGATCACGTAGGTGTGGCGGATGTTGCGGGCGTTGGGATCGAGACAAATTCGCTCGTGTTCGACATGGTAGGCGTCCAATGCCGCACGCAGCCGCTCTGCCGTCCACGGCTCGCCTTCCGAGTCCGTCGGCGAATCCAAGTGAGTGATTGCCGTCTCGAAATCGCCATTCACCAAGCCCCGAAGAAAAATGAAGATGCGGTTGCGGATGGTGGCGGTGAAGGCTTTGGTATCTCGCGTGATGTCCGCAGCCGCCTCTTCCGAGCCGGGCGGGCGGACTTCCTTGGTTTCGGCGCTTTGGTAGTTCGGGTCGCGCAGCTTCTCCCATTCTTCGAGCAGGCTGGAATCCACCTGGCGAATCATGGTGGCGAGGTAGATCTCCATCTCGCGGACCTGCTCATTCTTGGCCGAATCGGGGACGGTTTGTGCGAGCACCTTGAAGACGCTGTTCAAGTGACGCAGCAGCAGACCCTCCGAGCGCTGGAGTTCGTAATCGCGGATGTAGTCGGCGAACGAGCGGAAGGTTTCAAACATCTCGCGGGCGATGGACTTGGGCCGGATGTTCTCCTGGCCGACCCACGGGTGCTTGTCGGCAAAGGCGTTAAACGTAGAGTAAATGAACTCGCGGTTCGGCTTTGGGTATTCCAACTCCTCCAGCTTGGCCATGCGCTCGTCGTATTCGATGCCTTCGGCCTTCATCTGCGCGACGGCCTGACCCTTCACCTTGTCGAGTTGCCGGCGCAGGATGATCTCCGGGTTTTCGAGGATGGACTCCACCAGCGTCAGCAGCACCAACGCGTAATCCTCCTGCTCCGGGTTCACCAGCGGAATCGTTTCGAGTAAGTAGAGCGACAACGTCTGGTCCATCGAGAAGTCATCCTGCAACTCGACGTTCACACGCAGTTTCGATCTCCGGGGAGGCTCTGCAAAACTTTGTTGCATATGCAACAAAGTTTCGTCAACCGGGGTTGGACGCCGTTCGGCGGAAGGAACGATCTCGATGATCTTCCGTTCCACCAGCGCGCGGAATAACTGCCACGCGCGTTTGGTATGCTCCTTCTTCTGCTTGGGAGTGTCGTGGCAATCCCGGATCAGACGCTGCATCGCAAGACAACCATCGCCCTCGCGGCTGAGTACGTTCAACAGCATGGCGTGCGAAACCTGGAAGCGTGACATGAGCCGTTCCGGCGGCGCGGCCATCAGGCGCATGAACGTGTTCTTGTCCCAGTTCACAAAGTTGTGCTCCGGCGGCTTGCGCTTCACGAACTTCTTTCCCTTCTCCGCCGCCTTTCCCTCGAGCTTGAGATTCTCGACGACGTGCTCCGGCGCTTGCGCAACCACCCAGCCCTTGTCATCGAAACCCTTCCGGCCCGCGCGCCCGCTGATCTGATGAAAATCCCGCGCGCTCAGGATGCCGGTTTTCTGCCCGTCGAACTTGCACAGCCGTGTGAACAGCACCGTGCGGATCGGCACGTTGATGCCCACGCCCAGCGTGTCCGTGCCGCAGATGATCTTCAGCAATCCCTTCTGCGCGAGTTGCTCGATCAGCACGCGGTACTTCGGCAGCAGACCGGCGTGATGAATGCCGATGCCGTGCTTGAGCCAGGTGCGGATGTTTGGCCCGTAGGGGCTGGTGAACTTGAACCGTTCGATCTCGTTGGCGATGCGGTTCTTCTCCTCGCGCGTGCAAACGTTGATACTCGTGAAATCCTGCGCACTTTGCGCCGCCTCGGCCTGCGTGAAGTGGACGACATACACCGGCGACTTGCCGTCTGCCGCAAGCGTTTCGAGGGTCTTGGCCAGGGGGAACTCCGAGTATGTGAATTCCAGCGGCACCGGCCGGTCCACCGATTTCACCGTCACTGTCGGACGCCCGGTGAGCTTCGTCAGTTCCTGCTCGAAAAACTCGGTGTCGCCGAGCGTGGCGGACATCAAGAGAAACCGAGCCTGCGGCAGCGTGAGCAACGGCACCTGCCACGCCACGCCGCGATCGCGATCGGCATACCAGTGGAATTCGTCCATGATCACGTCTTGCACGTTGGCGGTCGCGCCTTCGCGCAGGGCGATGTTCGCCAGGATTTCCGCCGTGCAGCAGAGGATTGGCGCGTCCCGGTTCACTGAAGCGTCGCCGGTGCTAAGGCCGACGTTTTCCGGGCCGAATTCGCGACAGAGCGCCAGCCACTTCTCGTTGACCAACGCCTTGATCGGGCAGGTGTAGATCGAGCGCCGCCCCTGGGCGATGCCCTTGAAATGCAGCGCGGCGGCCACCAGCGACTTGCCCGAGCCGGTCGGCGTGTTCAGGACGACGTTCTTCTCCTCGAACAATTCCAGGATCGCCTCCTCCTGTGCTGGGTAGAGCGTGAGCCGTTTGCCTTCGGCATATTCAAGGAAGCGCCCGAGGAGCACATCATTGCTGAGTTGCTGGTCGCGTGGGATCAGATCGTAGAGCGTTGTTGGCACTGCCCGAGACTTTACCGACTCCCGGCAACCCAGAGAAGGAAGATAACGGACGTCGGTCAGGACGGATCGCGTCCGTCAACGTGAATGACGGCAATGGTAGAAACTGCTCCAGCCAGCCTTGCGGTGGGCGAGCCGCAGGCAATTGCAGCCGCACCCAGAAGAACCGGCCGCGACGGGAGATTGTCCGGGTATCTTCAAGCTGGCCAGCAAAGCCTGCGCACGCCCGCCGGTGTCGCCCGCTGCTTGTTTCGCGACGGCAGTTGGGTGCTGGAGAACTTCCCTGACGAAGCCGTCCGCGTCGAACTGGCTGGCAAAGCGCACACGCTCGCGGCACGGAGTTGGACGTATCAATGGACCGGACTTCACCGAAGCATTGCGGTTGCAGTTTTTTCAGTTGCGGAAAGCCGACTGGGTGCCGATTCTGCAGGCATGGACCAGTTTCAGCCCTTTGCCGGCCAACTTAGCTCGCAGACGCGGAAGTCACGAGCTGTGGTTGCCTTTACCCTGATCGAACTCCTGGTGGTGATCGCGATCATCGCGATCCTGGCGGCGATGCTGCTGCCGGCGCTTTCCTCAGCAAAGGAAAAGGCCAAGCGCACCGCGTGTAAGAGCAACATGCGCCAGGCCATCATCGCCATTCACATGTATGGCAACGACAACCGGGACCGCGTGCCCAGTGGACGCGACAACAACGGCGCCTGGCACTCCCTCCGCATCTCGAGCGTGAGTTACTCCAATCTGGTCAACTACAGCGGCAACTACCAAATTCTGGATTGCCCAAACTTCACCTTCGGCGCCCAGCCCCGATATGATGGCCGCTGGGGGTACCTGATCGGCTACAACTATTTGGGCGACGCGCCGATGTCCAGTTGGTCGAAAACCTCTCCGAAGTACTGGAACTCCCCAACCAGACTCACGGACTCGAGTACCAACCGGATTCTCGCTGACGCCAACCACTGGGGCGACGTGTTGACGATGGCGCCCCACTGCAAGGCGGGTCCCTTCCAGGTCAACGGCGCCACGTTCACGCGCATCGGATCGAATCCCGTCAACGTTGGAGCCGTCGGCGGCAACGTTGGCCACTTGGACAGCTCGGTGTCGTGGCTGACCCTGCGGCAGATGAAGACCAACTATGCGTCGTCGTACGACCTTTACTACGGTCTCTGGTAAGCGGGTGGCTGGCGACGCCGCTCACTTGCCCCGATACACGCATCGCGCCGTGCAGGTTTCGGCGACGACGACTTCCGTGAGTTGAGGCAACCGCGGTTTCAGGCGTTTCCAGATCCATGCCGCGATCGCTTCGCTCGTTGGGTTGTCGAGCCCGGCCACTTCATTCAGGTAACGGTGATCGAGCTTCTCCCAAAGCGGTTTGAATGCCGCGGACATGTCGGCGTAATCCATCACCCAGCCCAGTTTCGGATCGCACTCGCCGGCAATCACGATCTCCACTTGAAAACTGTGCCCATGCAGCCGCCGGCATTTGTGCGACTTCGGCAGCCGCGGCAGCAGGTGTGCGGCTTCAAACTGAAACGTCTTTCGCAATTCCATGTTCATAACAAGACTACCCTTCCCAATCCGTCCAGGTCACCAATTCGGCCAGCGCGGGGCGGCCATCATGCCGCCAAGTCAGCGGCGGACGTTGCATCTGACCCAGCGGACAAACGCGCGTCACTCCCCAGCGCGCCAGTTCCTTCACCAGATCCCCGGCTTGTGAGTCCGGCGCGGCCAGGCCAACCGTCGAAACCTTACCCCGCACCGAGTCGGCGGCCCGCAACGCCTCCTGCAAATCGGCGACCGGTTTCACGTAGATGAACCGGTTGAGGCAGGAAGTCTGGAAACGCGGGTCTTCTTCATACACCACGGTCCACGCGGTGGAGTCGGCGCTGCGCCACACCTGGGTTTCCAAGGTATGCGCGGCGCGCACTTCATAAATCGCGCGGCGCGAGGCGATGCTGACCGCCGCTTCCGGCGGCAACCCACCTCGCGGTTGAACGGCTTCGATGCGCTCCAATTCCGTCGCCAACAGCTCCGCAAATCGCTTTGGCATCACGTCGCCTCCATTCTGCACGTAGAACACATGGGGCGACAGGCAGCCTGATTGGTCCCACGCCACGACGTCCGTGGCGGCCTGAGCGATCAGTCGTTGGGTGGCGGATCCTTCCAGTACGTCACCCGCCACGTATCCGAAGCTCACGCGATGGCCGTACCCCAAAAAGCGGGTTTGGGCTGGCACCCAGGATCGGATACTGGCCAGCGTCTCGTCGCTGCCCGTGGCGGTGACACAATCGGCCTCCGCAAACAGCGCCTCCTCCAGCGGGGCGTTGCCGCCGCGCCACTCGGCGACTTCCAGACAGGCGCCCAGCTTGTGATCGGCCTCGTAAAGCGAGTGAGCGAACAACCGCGGCAACAACGCCGTGCCACTGGCACACTTCACGAACTGGGCCGAGCGGGTCAACAATCCCAGCACCATGCTGGTCAGCGTAGGATTCGGGATGTTGCCGGCACCAATGTGGGCCAACAGTTCCGGGCCAACCGCCATCGCCTTTCGGTGAGTTCCCGACTCGTCGCCCGTGGCCACGGGCCGGTCAAGACTTCCGGCATGGCCAAGGTCCTGCACGAGCAAAGCGTTCAAGTTTTCCGCGGTGAGCTGGGCAAAAAAAGCCTCCAGCCCGTTGGCGAGAGTCTCGCGCGAAAAGCCCAGCACCTTGGGGCCTTGCTCCAACGCCAGCTTTCGCAGGGGATATTCGGAATCGCACCAGTTCGCCGCGACGCGTGCGAGCACCTGCACCATATTGCGCGTGGAGCGCTCCGCGAGATATCCGGCGCGATTGCGCTTCAGCGTCTGACACGCTTCCGCAATCAGCGGGCTGGTCAACACGGCCTCCGGCGGCAAGTCGGCGAGGAAATAGTCGGGCAGGTTCATGGAGCAGAAGCAGGGGTTGGGAGCACGTGATTCCCGAGCTCGTCAAGGTGTTCTCGTTTGCGCACAGCGTGGAGGCAGGGCAAACCAAGCAGGGCGACCAGCATGCAGGCAGCAAGCGCCACGTAGAGGAACGAATAGCGGACGGGCGACTGCGAGGCATCGCCCATGCGCCGCACGGCCTCACCCACCGCCCAGTGCGACAGGTTGCCGAAAAAGCCGCCCACCGTGATGAACAGGCCGAACACGCGGCCCCGCACGGCATCAGGCACGGACTGCATGAGTTCGGCCTCGATCATCGGAAAATTGGCATTGAAGAAGAAGCCGTAACCGAGCAAAGCCGGGATCGTCCACGACGCCAGCAGATGGGGAAAGGCGATCACAATCGTCGCCGAAGCGAGCAACACTCCGGTGATCCAACGCTTGCGCCCACGATCACTCAGGTGGCCAAAGAGCGGGTTGCTGATAACGCTGGCGAGGAAGATCCAACTGAGCGCGAAGCCGGCCCGGCTCGTATCGTAACCCTGGGCTTTCTGCAGAAAGAGCGAACTGAGACTGCACATGCCGCCGGCGGCGAAATCGCGGAGACTGAAGGTGAATGCGGCCGCCAGAAACCAGAGCCACAACGCAGCCGTGGGGAACATTCTCACCGGCGGGCTGGACTTCGATCGTGCGGGAGGAGTGGACCTCTCGTTCCCGGAAAACCAGGCGAACAGAGCGGCAGCCAAGATACCAGCAATGCCCAGTTCCAACACCGGTTCCCGCCACGCGGCCGCGCCCCGCACGGCTTCCAGTCCGCCCGCCCGCCAACCGGTGAAGAGCGGTCCGCAGAAAAACCCGACGCTGGCGCCAACGCCTGCGAGACCCAACGCGCGACCGGTGTTGACCGGGAACAACCGCGCCAGCATCGCTGTTGCGGCCGGATGGTAAAAGCTGCCGCCGATGCCCGCGAGAATCACGGAGGCCACCGCGCAAGCGTAATTTGGCGAGAAGGCGAGTGCGACGAAGCCGAGCCCGTTGATCGCGAGTCCCCAGCCCAGCAGTTTGCGACGGTTCAATCGGTCGGCGAGCACGCCCAGTACATAGCTCGGCACGAAATAGGCCAGCATCAGCGCTGTGACCAACGACGTGGCCTGTCCCACACTGGTGAATCCAAAATCGCGCTGCATGAGGAGATACAGGGGCATCAACGCCACGTGGAAGAGGTGCGTGAAGCCATGGAGCACGCCAACGAGCCAGAGCGTGCGAGTTTTGTGTTGCGCGTCGCTCATGAAATCAGGAAGACATCAACGAACAGCCGCGCGGTTCGGCCGGTGTTGCCCGGCCGAGCAAGTCGAAGCCATCGCCCCGCCTCACGCCCACGTCTTCGGTTTGCACGGCCAGCACAGACCAGACGTTCGCCAAGTCGAACACGCGAAGTAAACCCGTTTCACCATCGGCGACCTCGCGGCCGGTTTCCGCGGAGATGACTTGCGCCCGCGCCCACGGCGGAAACCTGAACACCCTTTCCCCGCTTCGCCTGCTGCACTCCGCACTCCGCACTGCGTTGTTGTAGGCCTGGGAACTCAGTTCGCTCATCCCGTATTCGCAGACGATGCGCGACGGCGGGATGCCCAGCCATTCTGCGATGAGGGCGTGCAGTTCTGTTTTGGGCAACGAGCGCGAGCGGCCCTTGTAGCCGCCGGTCTCCATCACCCGTGAGCCGAATGGAAGCTTGAAACGCAGGTTGCGTTCGGCCAGGAAATCCACCAGCTGCACGAAGGAGAAGGCCGTGCCCAGCAAGACCAGCGGATGCTGCGTCGCGGTGGTTTCGCGTAGCGTGGCCAGCGCTTGATTGAAGTCTATCTCCCACGCGCCGTCGCCGCCCGCGATACCGAGAAACGCGGCGGCAGGCGCTCCAAGCTGGCGACGCACGATCTCGAACATGTGGACCAATGAGGAATGCGGAGCTTGGGCTGGCGGCGGGGTTAAGGCCGCTAGTTGGAGATCTGGTGTTCCAGATTCGAAATCCGGCAACACTTGTTTGGTGAATCCCGACCACAGCGAGGCTTCGTAAACCGCCAGCGACTCCTGGGAATGAGAATGCCGGCTCGGACGTTGCGCGGTCGTGCCGCTGGAATGAAAGACATGACTGCGCTGCTCGGGCGGCAGGCAGGTGATCTCGAATTCCTTGAATGCGGTGGTGGGGACTGGGGGAATCTGACGCCAGTCTTTCAGCGTCTGCGAGGACACATTCAGGGCTTCGCAGATGCGGCGATATGCCGGGTTCGCTGCGAACTGGAGACTGAACAACTCCTGCGCCAACGGCTCGAAATGGGAGTTGGACCAACTGTGGCTGACGATCGCCTCACGCAGCGGCGTGGCGAAGGCTGAAAGATCAGATGTCCTGCGGTTTTGTTTCACGTGGTCGGGCTGGTTGTCCGCTACAGCCCGGACAGTAGTTTAGGCACGAGGGCGCACACCGCAAGAAATCAGTTGCGTCAGTTGCACCCGGCCAGAAAGCCATGAACAACGAGCGGCCCGAAGGCCGTCCGCGAAGCGCCGCATTTTGGAAAACTTCCTCAGCTCTTCTTGAGCTTGGCGATCGCCTCCTGCGTTTCGCTCAAATGGGTGTCCGCACTTGGGGTGTCAGTGACCTGCTGAATCTCACCATCCTTGCCGATCAGAAAGCTGACGCGGCGGGCCATGTCCTTGCCGGCGATACGCACTCCGTAAAAAGCTGCAGGCTGAAAAGGGTAGCAACCAGCACAAGCACATAAGAGCAGAAGGCTTTCATGACCGGAAACACGGCCTGCCCGCGGACCTTGTCAAATCACGGGAATCAGTCCTTGCCATCCTTGCTCGGTGGCGCATTCGTGCCTTTGGCCTCTGCCTCCTTGAGTTCGAGGTTGCGGAGGACCCGCTTCTTCAAATCGTCATAGGTGGCGTTGGTGATGGCATTAAGATCGCGACGGGCTTCGTCGAACCGGCCGGTGTTCAGCTTGAAGCGTGCGAAATGGATGTAAATGCCTTCGCGTTCGAGGTCGTTGCGGGCGAGCTTGTGGGCGTATCGCCAGGCGAGCAACGCGTCCTCCGTGCGCGCAGGCTTGATACCGTAGAACGTCTGCGCGATGTCCGTGGCGAGTGTAAAGTTCGTGGGATCCAGTTGGAGTGACCTGGCGTAAAGGGTGAGCGCCTTGTCGAAGACCTCCGGCTCGCTGATCTTGAAGTGTTCCATCGCTGCGTGGCGGAAGAGGTAAACCACCGTGCCGAAATTGTGGTAATACACCGGCTCGTTCGGTTCCAGCTCGATGGCCTTGGCGTAGTAGTCGAATGAGTTGGTCACCGGTCCGCAGTGACCATAATAGTTGGCGAGGTTATTCCACGCGGCGGGATTCTCGGGGTCAAGCTGGCGGGCCTTTTCCCATTTGTCGTGCGCGCCGTCCTCGTCCTTGATGTCGTTGAGGAAGCTACCGTAAGCAAGGTAGGCGCGTGCGTGTTTGGGGTTGCGTTTAAGGAAATCCTCGTAGGCTTTGCGAATCGGCTCGAAGTGTTCGAGGATTCGCTGGCGCACCGTGCCAGGCGGCGCGCCCGCTCCTTGTCTGCTGAAGGCTTCGTCGTCCCGGATGATCTTGTCCACCTCCTCCTGCGCGGTATCATCCAGCTCCAACAACTTCTGATACTCCTTCTCGACGGGGTCATTCGGGTCTATCACCGGCACAGGCCTGCCAGCGGTTTGCGGCGCCGGGTTGCTGACGGCGACGGGCTGGTTGGTGGCCAGCAGCGCGCCGAGAATTCCGACAAGTAGATTCGTCACGGGCGAAAGCTAGCACGCCGGCAGAGACAGTCGAGATCGGCCTGCGGCTTCAAAACCGTGCCGACCGGGGCCGGCGAGCAAATCATCCGGCGTTCGCGGACAACTCCCGCGCGGTCTCCGTGGGCCAGAGGCCAGGTATCGGGCGTCCGCAGCCGCGGCAGCGGCCATCCGGCGTGATCTGGTAATCGTGAATCACGTAGCCGCGGCGTTCCACGAGCGTCCGGCCGCACCCCGGGCAACGGGTGTTTTCCCACGGGCCAACGCGCCCGGGCAAGTTACCCGCATAGACGAAGTGCAGACCCTCGCCCGCGCCGATTTCAGCGGCGCGCACAAGGTCGGCAGCGGTGGTGTTCGCCGGTTCGGTCATCTGGTAATCCTTGTGGAACGCCGTCACGTGCCACGGGATCGCCGGGTTGATGGCGGCAATGAACCGCGCGATGGCCCGCAACTCGTCTTCGCTGTCATTCCAGCCCGGCACGAGCAGCGTGAGCACTTCAAGCCAAATACCACATGCATGAACCTGACGGATGGTCTCCTGCACGTGCGCCAGCGTGCCGCCAAGCAAGCGGTAGCGGCGGTCGTCAAACGTCTTCAAGTCCACCTTGTAACAGCGAATCCAAGGGGCCAGGAAATCGAGCGCCTCCGGGGTGGCGTTGCCGTTCGAGACGAATCCACACGCGAAACCGCGCTCGCCGGCTTCCTTGAAGACCGCCACCGCCCATTCCGCTGTGATCAGTGGCTCATTGTAGCTGGATATGACCAGCCTTGCGCCGGCACGTTGCGCTGCGCCGACGATCTGTGCCGTGGTCGCTGGTTGAATTGGTGCGCGGGAAGCTCCATCGCGCAACGCCTGGCTGGTGACCCAGTTTTGGCAGTAGCCACAGTGGAAATCGCAGCCCAGCATGCCGAAGGTGAGCGCGTCACGGCCGGGAAACACATGGAAGAATGGCTTCTTCTCCACCGGATCGCTGGCCAGACCCGCGACGTACCCAAACGGAACCTTCAACTCGCCACCCCGGTTGTAGCGCACCTTGCAGATGCCGCGCCGCCCCTCGGCGATGAGACAGCCATGACCGCAGGCCACACAACGCACCCTATCGCCTTCCCGCCGCCAGAGTGAACCGGTCACGGTGTGCCGATCCAGCATTGTGGCGAGCGCTTCGTTCGCCCCGCGTGATCCGGTTGGCACCGCGTCTCGTGAAACAGCTTTGGTGGTATGAGTAGTCAAGATGGCTTGAGTACCAGGAAACTAGGCCAACCACGGAACCGGTTCAAGCGTGTCCGCGCGGGCTGTCCGCCAGCTTGTCAAAGCCCGGCGGCTCCACTACCGTCGAACCATGTGGAGAACCTACGTCATCGTGGCGCTGGCTCTCGGTGGTGGCTTGGCCGCGACCGTGGCGGACACGATTCAACTCAAGAGCAAGGCCACCGTCATCGGCACGGTGCTGGCCGAGAAGCGCGATTCGGTCGTGGTGGACCTCGGTTACACCGTCCTCGTCATCCCGCGCAGTCAGATA
Source organism: uncultured Verrucomicrobiota bacterium (assembly GCA_964371005.1). GTDB lineage: Bacteria > Verrucomicrobiota > Verrucomicrobiia > Limisphaerales > MWDV01 > MWDV01. Next base: position 22,697 of record CAYJNU010000011.1, read on the forward strand.
TCCAAGATGACCGCCGGCAGCGAGTCGGAGTCGAAGCCCGGCAGTCGTTCCTCGACCAAGATTTCCACGAACCCGGCAGCACAGCCAGCCACCGCCGAGACCGCGGCTGCCCCAGACTCTCCAGTGGGTTTCTATGTTGTCGCGCCGGCCTCCGCGCCCATGAAGAACGTGCGTGAACTGGTGGGCCAACTGGGCGAGGCGGTGGTTCAAGTCAAGACCCCCAGCGGACTGGGTTCGGGGTTTTTCATCAATGAAGACGGCTTTCTGCTCACGAACTTCCACGTCATCGAAGGCGAAACGCAGATTTCGGTGGAGGTCTATTCGGAACGATCCGGTCAGTTGGAGCGCCGCACCTACAAGCAGGTGCGCATTGTCGCGATCAACAAGTTCGAAGACATCGCGCTGCTGGGGATCGAGGACAAGGACGCGCCGAAATTCGCGAGCGTGCGGCTCGGCAGTTCCGACGCGTTGGCTGTGGGGGAGCGGGTATTTGCCATCGGCAGCCCCCTTGGCCTCGAACGCACCGTCACCGAAGGCATTCTGAGCACCAAGACGCGGCAGTTGCAGGGCGAGCTGTATTTGCAGACGACGGCGCAGATCAATCCCGGCAACAGCGGCGGTCCGCTCTTCAATCTCGCGGGCGACGTGGTGGGCATCACGAACATGAAGATCACGTTCGGCGAAGGGCTGGGCTTCGCGATTCCCATCGAGGCGGCCAAGTTCTTCCTGGAACATCGGGATGCGTACGCCTATTCGAATGACAACCCGAGCAATCCGTATCGCTATCTCGAACCGCCAAGTCGCACCAAGCAAACCGCGGCGAGTGAATGAATCGCCGCCGTTGCGCTTCCAAACCACGCGCGCCGGCTCCGCCCGTCGGCGGTGGCAACCACTATTGAATCGTATGGGGAATCAAGACCTGCTTACCCGCGTCTCGCGTCCTTTCACGCTCCTTTCCACACTCGCCGCGGTGCTCATGAGTGCAGCGGCTCCCGCCGCGCTCATTCCGCCCGCGGAGAAACTCCTACCCGCTGACACGCTCGTGGTCGTGACCGCGCCGGATTTCGGGAAGATGCGCGGGCTGTTCAAGCAGTCGCCTACCAGCCAACTTTGGCGCGACCCCGCAATGAAGCCCTTCCGCGACCAGGTCGTGGCCAAGTGGGAAGAGGAGTTTGTCAAACCGCTGGAGCGCGATCTCGACATCCGCTTCGCCGATTACACCGATCTGCCTCAGGGGCAGTTCACCTTTGCCGTCAGCCAGAACGGTGGGGACGGCGGAAACGAAGCCGAGACTGCTTTTCTGCTGTTGCTCGACGCGAAGAACAAGAGCGATCAGCTCAAGACAAACCTGGCGGATGTGCGGAAGAAATGGGTGGACGCGGGCAAGCCCTTGCGCACCGAGAAGATTCGCGACACTGAGTTCACCATTCTCACGCTCCGCAGCAACGACGTGCCCAAAACACTGAAACGACTCTTTTCGTCACCCCGCCCGCCAGAAGACGAACAAGCCGATGACCATGCAGCAAAGAAGGCGCAGAAGCAGAGCGAGATCGTCGTGGGCCAGTTCGAATCGTTGCTGATCCTGGGTGACTCGATCAAGGCCGTCGAGCAGATCGTCGCCCGGCTGACCGGCGGTTCTGCGCCTGCCCTTGCTGAAGTCCCAGCGTTCGAGGCCGACCGGTTGGCGCAGTTTCGCGACGCACCTTTTTACGCCTGGGCCAACGCCAGGCGCTTCGTGGAGTCTCTGAGCAAAGCCGAAACGGAAAAGCCAGATACCCAGCCGGAGCAACCGGCCGGTTTGGACTTCAGGAGGCTCCTCAGCGCGCTTGGCGTTTCGGGCCTGAAAACGCTTGCGTTCAGCTATCGTGACACCGCGGACGGCACGATGTTCCAGTTCAGCATTGGCGCGCCGGAGTCGACCCGGGTTGGCCTGCTGCGGATTCTCGCGGTGGAGCCGAAGACCGGCGTCCCGCCGCCCTTTGTGCCCATCGAAGCGGTGAAGTTCCAGCGGCTGCGCATTGACGGCCAGAAAGCGTTCGCCGCGATTGAGAAGGCGGCCAGCGAAATCTCTCCCCAGTTTGTCAGCGTGTTGAACATGTTCCTGCAGACTGCTGACAAGGCCGGCAAGGAACGGGATCCCGCTTTCGACGTCCGCAAGGACTTCATTGGCAACCTGGGTGATGACGTCGTCAGTTGGGAGAAATCGCCGCGTGGCAACTCGCTGGTTGAGCTGAAGACTGCGCCCTCGATCGTGTTGATCGGCTCGCCCAACGCCGAGAAGCTGGGCTCGGCGTTGCGCAACCTCTTCTCCAGCGTTTCGCAATCCGGTGGCGCGCCGCAGGAACGTGAATTCCTCGGTCGCAAGATCTTCAACGCCGTCCTGCCCATGCTCGCCCCGCCGGACGATCCGGACGCCCCGCCCAAGTCCATCAACTTTGCCGCCAGCGGCGGTTACCTGGGCTTCTCCACCGACCCAGTGATGCTGGAAGAATGGTTGCGCAGCGGTGATGCGCCCCCCAAGCCGCTTCGCGACAAGCCAGGCCTGACCGAGGCCATTGAGAAGGCCGGGGGCACCGGCGGCGGCTGGGTGGCCTATGAAGACAAGGCCGCCACGATGCGCGCCTTGTTCGAGGTCTTCAAGAAAGACCCGGGGGCGACAACGAACATCACGCTCAGCGCGGCCTTAGATTTGCCGGTGAACTTCGCTTTTGAAGGCGAAGGCATCCAAAGCTGGGTGGACGTGTCTCCCCTGCCCGCTTGGGACAGCGTGGCGAAGTACTTCCATTACGGCGTCACCTCGGCTCGCGCAACTCCTGACGGGATCATCTACCGGTTTTACCGTCCGACACCACCGGGGTTGAAGCCGTAGGCGGACAGACCGGGCCTCAGAAACCCCGCACTCGACCCATGCTCGTGAGCGGCAGAAACACGCCGTTGCCGCAATACACCACCTCCACGGCGCTCAGACGGTCGCCGCGCAGGTAGCCCGCGGTACCGACCGTGGTGGTGGATTTGGAGGAAACGTAAATCCGACCGGGACCTTTCGCGACGGCCACGATCACCCCGGCATCGCTGGACACGGCGGCCCCGGTCCACTGGAGAAACGCAGGCAAGTCCTTTCTCTCCGACCAACTCAGGCCAAAGTCCGACGAAACAAACAGGTTTCCCAAATCCATGCCCGCCACCAGCCGCGCCCCGTCCGCCGAGGAGGCAACGGCCCGCCAGTTCCCAGTCGCAACGCCGATCTGACGCCAAGTTGCGCCGTAGTCCACAGACTGATACAAGGAGTCGCCGTTCGCACCGGCCACCAGCCGGCTTCCGTCGGCCGACGAGGCGATCGTGGTCCATCCGCGAATGCTTTCGCGTTGGACCCAGTTGGTACCACCGTCCGAAGAGACGTAGATGTTGCCAGCCTGTGCCGTGGCGGCAAGATGCGCCCCATCAGCCGAAGCGGTGATCGCCGTCCAAGCCTGGTCGCTCGCACGCGCTGTCCAATTCACACCACCGTTGACCGATACGTAAATCCGACCGACACTGACGGCGGCGGCGAGGATTCGTCCATCCAACGACGAGGCGACAGAGGTCCACGTCCCCGGGGAGAAACGTGCGGTCCAGTTCGTGCCCGCGTTGACCGAGGTGTAAATCTGACCACCACTTAGCGTCGCCACGAGATTGTTGCCATCCCCGGAAGAGGCCACGCTCGACCAATTCCCAGGGCCAAAGTGGGCGACCCAGGTCGCCCCATAGTCCGTCGAGGTGTAAATGTTTCCACTTGTGCCGACCACCGCGACCAACTTCCGGCCATCAGCGGAAGCCGCCACCGCCTTCCAGGCCTGGCTCGCCCCAATCGCCGTCCAACTCAAGCCAACCGAATCCAGCAGGTTGCCCAGCAGCACGGACTGGCCGGCATTCTGCGCCAGAATCCACCCGGCGGCGCCGCTGGCGGAAACGCGGATCGTCTCGCCCACGCGCAGCGAGGCGGGCAACGTGACCACCACCGGCACGGTGTCGTTGGTGGCCAGATACCCGTAGTTGCCGAACGCCTGGATCGCGCTGCCCGTGGGAACGACATCGAAGATTCGGCCCGGGACGTTGGTCAGCCCTGTGCCATTGCCGTTGAACAACGGCGCCGCGACGGTGCCGACGAACGCGGCCTCTGAATTCAACCGTGCCACATTGGTAGAAAGCCGCGCATCCGGCACAATCCCGGTGAGATTGGCGGCCGGCACCACACCGGTGTAGTTCACGGCGCGGGCCGCGAGCGTGGCGTAAGGGACGGAGGTGATCGGCTGGCGCGGTGTCAGTGTCGTGAATTTGCTGTCGCCAGCCGGACGCACTCCGACTTCCAGCCAGCGGGCACTCCCATCAAAGACGCCGACGCCGAAATCCAGTGCAACCGTGAAGACACCGTTGCTCACGGAAACGGCAGCCACGGTCTGCGTGGTGCCAACCGGATTGCCCAGCGTGGCGGCATCGCGGAGCGCGAACTGGAGATCGTACAGGCCGGAAGCGGCGTTGTTGGTGGCGGTCAAACGCCCCTGGTAGGTGAACGCGGAGGATTGCGCCCGCACAGCAGCGAGCGACAAGAGCAGGGCCAAGCAAGCCAGGAATTTCAGCTTCACGGGGTGTGTACTACCACATCTGGCCGGCAGGACAAGCGGTTCCCGCAGGGCGCGGCTCTTCACCGGCGGGCGCTCGTGGTGTTTGGTCTGGTTTTGGATGGCACGCCGGCCAGGAAGCCTCCGATGCCAGCTAAAACAGCAGCGCGGGCTGCCCGACAAACAGGTCGCGTTGGTCGTCGGTCGTTTGATGCACAGGGAGGTAGTCCCGCACGGTGTCTTTCAGTTGCGCCAGCACCTCGGGGCTGGGCAGGCCACCGTTGCGTTCCGCATCACGCAGCGCGGAGCGAACGGCGCGGAGCAACTCGCCATTGCTCTCGTCAATCATGTCCGCCAGTTCGTACAGCGCGTCCACGCGCGTGAGTCCGTGGTGGACGTGGTCAAGGATTTCGTCGGCGAGATCCAACGCTCTCTCAGAAGGCCGTTTCATACTGTCAGCTCCGGGTCGGTGTGGGAAAATCGTAAGTTGTCGCCAGCTAAGTCCCATCCGGCCCGGGCGTCAATACTGAATTGAAGAAGAACTGAAAATAAGTTTGTCCGGCGCGCTCCAGTCCTTACCGACTCAGGATGGCTTCTTCCACCCGGAAAGCGATGCAGCCGGTCCAGTCGGTTAGGATTGCAGCGTCGCGGCCTCGTCCGGGACCGTCACGCCAGCCGGTATTCCCTTGCCGCACTGGTCCCGAGTTGCTCTGTCACGAGCCGGCGCAGGTCCACGGTTGTTCCGCAGGTCACGCCCTCAGCGATCTTGCCGCCCTCCGCCAAACTCTGCTCGCCGGCTTCCAACACCAGGGTCGTGTAGAAGCCCAGTGAGGTCGGGCTAAACAGGCTATCGCGCTCGGCGGCGGAGAGCTTGCCGTTGCGCAGCGCGAGCGCGTGCTGGTAGAGCCGGCCCGGGTTGCTGACGCCGTAGCCCGTCACCGTCTTGTCCTTCTCGAAGTTCCGGAAGAGCGGGTTGACCTCGAAGATGCCGTCGTCGTGGATTTCGCGCAGGCCGGGCGAATCAAGGTTGAGGTCAATGACGCCGTCCGAACAGATAATGCGGCTGGATTGCACGGTCGGCGCAGGCGCGGAATTCGGCACCGCCCAGCCGGTGATGATGTGCGCCACGGCGCCGCTGGCAAAGACGATCTCCGTGTCCACGAGGTCGTAGCCGTTCACGGGGATCGGCCGGAGCGACGGCAGCTTCTGCGACCAGCCCACCGCGCGCACCTGCATGGGCACAAGGTTCACGATCTTCATCAGCGCATCCGCCATGTGGACGGTGAGGAACGACACCGGCGTGTTCTTCTCCGCGAAGTTCGGCGTGGCGAAAAAGCGCGGCGTGTGGTTTGGGTCCACTACGAACAACGCGTCGAGCATGTAGAACACGGCGAGTTGGAACGTGCCGTAACGTCCGTTCTGAAAGCGGGCCTCCGCCTCCTTGATGCGCGGATCGTCGCGCTTGTGGAAATCAACGCCCAGGAAACGCCCGGCCTTGCGGGCCGCCCGGATCATCGCGTGGGCATCCTTGACCGTGGCGGCGGTCGGCTTGGGCACGACGACATCCAGCCCGGCCTTGAGGGCGGCGATGGCCGGCGCGGCGTGCAGATGGTCGGGCGTGTTGACTTGGACGGCATCGAGCTCGACTTTCGCGAGCATCTCCCGGTAATCGCGGAAGCGACGGTTGGCGGGCAGCTTGGCGAGGTCGCCGAACCAGTTGAGGCATTCCTCGTTCGGATCCGCCGCCGCCACGATGTCCAGCAGGCCCGAGTAATGGCTGCTGAAATAAAGATGCTGGTAAATCTCGCGGACGACCGCGCCCGCACCAATGATCCCGACCCGAAGCTTCGATTTCATATCAAGGGGCTTCCGAACGCGACGCCGGATTGTGCGCCGCGCTCCGTGCCGGTTTCCAAACCCGCGGTTTCGCCGACTTCACGCCAGTTGGATTGGCAACAGCGAACGATCTGCGGGTTTGGAACTCTGAGTTGCGTCGCACCCGATCGAGCCGGCAGGCGACTATCCAATCTTCGCTGTGCCCGTTTGCCGCAAAATGAACAGCACGAGGAATTCGACCGCCGCGCGCAACTCCGTCAGGTCCAGTTGCTCCTGGTCCGAATGCGCGACGGCCAGTTGTCCCGGGCCGAACGTGAGCACCGGCATGCCCGGATACTCCGTCGCGAACAGCCGCGCGTCGCACGACACCGTCCACCCGCGCACCGGTTCGTTCTGCCAAAGTCCGCAGGCTTTCGCGGCGGCGATGGCGTTGCGCATGGCGGGCGACTTGGGGTCGCCGTCGAAGGCGACGTTGTGCAGCTTCTCGTAGGTGACGCAGACCACGTCCTCACCGCGCTCGCGCCGCCCCCGGCGTCTGAGGAAGTTCTCCGCACCACGCTGCGCGGCCCGGCGCATCCGCTCCATGACCTCGTCAAGGTCGTGCGTCGGGATGAAACCCTGTCCCCCTTCCAACACCAGGCCGTCGTGGTCTGCTTGCGCCAGGGCGAACTGGACCGGCCCGCCGAACACCTCGATCCGCAGCTTGGAATACACGAGGCTGCGGACAAGATGCGCCGTTTTGGTAATCGCCCCGTCGCGCTCGCGAATCGCGCCCATGTGCCCAGTGGCCCCGTAAACGTCCACGGCGAAACCGCGTCCATCGCGCGCGAAAGTGTAATGACGGGCGACCATCGGTTTGCCGGTGGACGGGTCAGTCACCTTGGTCTTGTCGCCGTAAAGTCCGACGTAATCCGCGAGGCCGGAGTCAAGACAGTCTCGGACAAGCTGTTCGGTCCGGGCATCGGGCTCGCGGTCGAAGTTGATCGAGAAGCGCACGTGACCACAGATGCGGCTCGGGTGTTCGCCAAACGGGCCGAGGATGCCGTGGCAGGTTTGCACCGGTCGCTGCGGGAAGAGCTGGTGACGGCTTTCCGCGCGAATCGCGGCGCCTTCCTTCTCCATGTGCTCGTTCACGAACGCGAACATCTCGAAAGCGGAAACGCCCCGCAACTTCGCCAGTTCCGCGCGATACCACACCGCGCCACGATTCGCAGGATAGATTTTCAGCCCGGTGCATTCGCAAACCAGGATGCTGTCGTAAAGCGCCTTCACCTCGGCGTCGGTGGCCAGCGAGAGCGAACCGTTGCCGCCGGTTTCCTCCTCGACCACAAACATGGCAACGACGTTTTTGTTCAACCGCAGGCCGCGTTTCGCAGCCAGCTCGGACAACACCCGCAACGCGGCAACGATGCTCACGACCGGCCCTTTGTCGTCGCACGCGCCGCGGCCGAACACCGTACCGTTCTTCACGCTCGGCGGGAAATAGGGCGCCACGACATCCACATGGGCATTGAGCGCGAGAGAATGTGATTGGGGGTCGCGTGCGCCATTCGCACCGGGGATGACGTAGAGCAGGTTTGCGCGCCCGGCATAAGCCTGCTCCGGCGCGAGCCCCTTGGGTCGCCGCGCCGTCTTGGTGAAATGCAGCAGCGAATAGTGGCGGTGCTTCTTGATCGCCGGGTTCACCGGGCGTCGCTCCAGCCGCGCGCCACTCACCCCCAACTCGCGCAACTCGCGCTCCAGGATGCCGAAGCACTGACCTTCGGCCTTGCGCATCACGGCCACGTCGGGATTCGGGGTGGTGTTGATGGCGCAAAGCTCCACCAGCAGATCCTGCAAATAACGCAGGAACTGCGGCGAACGGGTAAACGCATGAAGGTCTTTCACCAGCGGTGATTCCGCGGGCGCGGCTTGCTTGATTCGAGCTTTGGCGGACATGTTCACGGACAAAACGATCAATTCGTTCGGGTCTTCCCGATTTGCCAGCGACGCCCACCACGCACAACCGTGCGCAGATTCAGCGACAGTCGCCGCAATGTTGCCGGAGGCTAACAACCGCGCGCGGCCTGTCAAGCGGACCCGCAGGTTTGGTCGCTCGCCCAAGACGTTCGGTTGCTGTCCGTGGCGAGGCGGGCTATGGTGGGGGCGTTGATTGCATAATCTATGAAGAACACTGTCGTCGTCGTGACGGACCTGGCCTGCCTCAAGGCGTATCGCATTGATCCCAATCCCCAACACAGCTCCCCGCGGCTCGAATTGCTGGAGGAGTTTCACTGCAACGGTGCGCATGAGCGGTTGGTGGACAAAGTCTCCGATCAGTCCGGGCGGTTTCCGCGGGGCGGCGGCTCGCCCAACGGTGCCTCGGCCATGTCCGCGGGCGAACGCCACAACATCGAATTGGAGCAGCGGAAACGACTGGTCCGGCAACTGGCCGGGCGACTGAACACGGTCATCACCCGACCGGGCATCGAGCGGTGTCTGCTCGCCGCCAGCAAGGAAATCAATCACCAGTTGATCGAGGAACTGCCGACTTCCACGCGCGGCAAAATCCAGAAGAACCTCGCGGCGGACCTGACCAAGCTGGACAAATCCGAACTGATGGCTCACTTCACGGCCTGAGTTCGCGCGAGTGGCCCTGGTCACCGCTGTTCGATCCTCTGCCACGCATCGCTGGACTCTCCGCCGGGCCCTGAACGGCACCAGACTTCTGGTGCCCACGGTTACCCACGACCAAAGCAGCATTGGGCTGCCGCAGTACTTGACTTGGCGGACAGCACGCTGTCCCCGCCAACACCCGCCCAGTGACACAGTCGTTCACGTCGCGAGCGCTTGGGTTTCGCCCGCTTGACCTACCGTGACTCGCGGCGACTTGGGTTAGGTTCCGTCATTGCCTTGGGAACGTTTGGCGGGTACTGGTTTCCGGCAGCCATGACGACCGAGATCATCAGCACGCAACAGAAGGCGCTCCGGATCAACCGGGACGCGCGATGCTACGGCACGTTCGCCGAGATCGGCGCGGGGCAGGAAGTCGCCCGCTGGTTTTTCCAGGCCGGCGGCGCGTCGCACACGGTCGCCAAGACGATCTGTGCCTACGACATGGCGGTGAGCGACGCGATCTACGGACCGGCCGAACGTTACGTGAGCCGCCAGCGATTGCAGGCGATGCTGGCTTACGAATTTGATCTGCTGCTCCAACAGCTTGATCCGAAACGCGGCGGCGAGCAGACGTTCTTCGTGTTCGCCAACACCGTGGCCACGCGCAAGGAGGGCGGCGACGGCTGGTTGGGGATACGCTTTCAGGCCAAACCGCGCGAGGCCGCTTCCGAAATTCTCCTGCACGTCCGGATGCTGGACAAGGAAACCGTCCGCCAGCAGGAAGCGCTCGGCGTGATCGGCGTGAACCTGATCCACGGCGCGTTTTACCTGCACGCGGAGCCGGACCGGTTGATCCGTTCGCTCCTCGACAATCTCACTTGGGAGCGGGTGGAGGTGGACATGATCCGGTTTGGCGGGCTGGCGTTCACGAGCGTGGACAACCGACTCATGGCGCTGCAACTCGTGGAACAGGACCTTACCGAAGCGGCGATGTTCACGGCGGAAGGTGAGGCAGTGCAATGGGCCGAGGTGCTCTACAAGAAACCGGTGCTGGTACAGCGCGGGAGTTTCTGTCCGCTCACCAACGCTGCGCTCGACGTTCTGGAGCGTGCCCATGAGCAATTCGTCCGTGAGCCGGAGTTGAAAGGGGAAGAGCCGGTGGTGCTGGTGGAAATGACCTTGCGCCATCTGACGACCGGCGACGCGATTGATCATCCGGACTTCCTCCAGCGCGCCGATACGCTGCGGGCGCTGGGCCGGACGGTGTTGATCTCGAACTTCCGCCGCTATCACCGGCTGGCGTGGTATCTCTCGCGCTACACGAACCGGCCGCTGGGGCTGGCGCTCGGCGCGTCGCATCTGGCAGAGATCTTCAACGAGAGTTACTATAACGAGACGGAGGGCGGCTTGCTGGGCGGCCTGGGCCAGCTCTTCAAGAACCCGGCGCGGCTTTACGTTTATCCGAGCATTGAGCCGGAAAGCGGTCGCGTGACCATGGTGGAGAACTTCCCGGTGGCGGTGCATCTCCAACACCTTTACGCGCACCTGCTCCAAAACCGCTTTCTCGTGGGCTTAACGCCAACCGACTGGGATTTCCTGCCGATCCGGCGGCAGGACATTCTGGCGAAGATTCAGCGGGGCGACGGGTCCTGGGAAGGCTTCGTGCCGCCGCCCATCGCGTCGCTCATCAAACGCGATGGGTTGTTCGGCTTTCGCAAGGAACCGGTTTGACCGGACGCACTCCGGCGCAGTTTATCCCATGGAATTGGCAGTGTCAGTCACCACCTTAAAGCGACGGATTACCGCCGGCCGGGCCTTCGTTGGGCTTGCACGCAAGTTATGGTGCTTGTTTGGCAAAAAAGGAGAGGCTTGAGCGGGTGGCGGTTTTACCCTGCACGGCGACACGCTGAAAGACAATTGGCACGCCCTTGCGGCGAGGGGGAAAGCGTCCAAGCGTCGCACGATTTTGAACAAAACATCATGAGTACAAAGACCTATCTTACAGTGGATGGCAATGAAGCCGTCGCTTACGTCAGCTACCGGCTCAACGAAGTCATGGCCATTTACCCCATCACCCCGTCGTCCCCCATGGGCGAGTGGTGTGACCAATGGGCGTCCGAAAACAAACGGAATCTCTGGGGCACGATCCCGTCTGTGATTGCCATGCAGAGCGAAGGCGGTGCCGCCGGAACATTGCACGGCGCACTGCAAACCGGCGCGCTGGCGAACACCTACACCGCGTCGCAGGGGTTGTTGCTGAAGATTCCCAACATGTTCAAGATCGCCGGCGAACTGCTGCCCACGGTTTTCCACATCACCGCCCGCACGCTCGCCACGCACGCGCTCTCCATCTTTGGCGATCACAGCGATATCATGTCCGCCCGCTCCACCGGCTTTGCCATCCTTGGCTCGGCCAGCGTGCAGGAGGCCATGGACCTGGCGTTGATTTCCCAGGCTGCCACCTTCCGGGCGCGCGTGCCGTTCATGCACTTCTTCGACGGCTTCCGCACGTCGCACGAGGTGCAGAAGATCCAAGTCATCCCGGACGACGTAATGCTCTCGATGATGGACCTGGAAGCCATCCAGGAGCATCGCAATCGTGCCATGTCACCGGATCGGCCCTTGCTCCGGGGCACGGCGCAAAATCCCGATGCGTTCTTCCAGGGCCGCGAGGCGTGCAATCCCTTTTACGCCGCCTGCCCGGATATCGTGCAGAAGGTCATGGACGAGTTCGCGCAGAAGATCGGCCGGACCTACCAGCTTTTCCAGTACGTGGGTGCGCCGGATGCCGAGCGGATCATCATCCTGATGGGCTCGGGCTGCGAGACCGCGCATGAAACGGTGGATTACCTCGTCGGCAAGGGCGAAAAGGTCGGCGTGCTCAAGGTGCGCCTCTATCGTCCGTTCGACATGAAGCGTTTCGTTGAAGCCATCCCGGCGAACGTGAAGAAGATCGCGGTGCTGGACCGCACGAAAGAACCCGGCGCGGCCGGTGAACCGCTTTACCAGGATTGCATTGCGTCGCTTTACGAAGGCCTCGCCAAGGGTTGGGGACAGCTCAAGGCCATGCCGAAGGTCATCGGCGGTCGCTACGGCCTGTCCTCGAAGGAATTCACACCGGCCATGGTCAAGGGCGTGTTCGACAACCTCTCTGCGGCGCAGCCCAAGGAGCATTTCACCGTCGGCATCCAGGACGACGTGGCCCAGACGAGCATCGCGTTCGATCCCGATTTCTCGACCGAAGGCGACAAGGTCGTGCGCGCCATGTTCTACGGCCTCGGCGCGGACGGCACCGTGGGCGCGAACAAGAACTCGATCAAGATCATCGGCGAAGGTACGGACAACTACGCCCAGGGCTATTTCGTCTATGACTCGAAGAAGTCCGGCTCGATGACCGTGTCGCACCTGCGGTTTGGGCCGCAGGAAATCCGCTCGACCTATCTGGTGAGCAAGGCGAATTTCGTCGCCTGCCACCAACCGGTGTTCCTGGAGCGCAACGATGTCGTCAAGCCGCTCATCGCCGGCGGCACGTTCCTGCTCAACACGCCCTACAGTAAGGACGAAGTCTGGGAAAAGATGCCGAAGGTGATCCAGGAAGGCCTGATCCAGAAGAAGGCGAAGTTCTACGTCATTGACGCCATCAAGGTCGCGCACGCCAGCGGCATGGGTGGACGCATCAACACCATCATGCAGGTCTGCTTCTTCGCGCTCTCGGGCGTGCTGCCCCGCGACCAGGCCATCGAGGCGATCAAGTATTCGATCAAGAAGACCTACGGCAAGAAAGGCGAGGAAGTCGTCAAGAAGAACATCGAGGCCGTGGACAGCACGCTGGCCAACCTGCACGAAGTCACCGTGCCCGGCGTCGTTTCCAGCACCACTGAACTTGCGCCCGGCGTGACCAGTGACGCGCCCGAATACGTCCGCAACGTGCTCGGCAAACTCGCGCTCAACCTGGGCGACGATCTGCCGGTGAGCGCGTTCTCGTGCGACGGCAGTTTCCCGACGGCCACCGCGCAGTTCGAGAAGCGCAATCTCGCGCTCGAAATCCCGGTTTGGGACGAGAAGGTCTGCATTCAATGCGCCAAGTGCATCGCCGTCTGCCCGCATGCGACCATCCGGATGAAGGTGTACGATCCGAAAGCCCTCGAAGGCGCGCCGGCCACGTTCAAGAGCACGGACGCCCGCAGCCCGGATTGGAAGGGACTCAAGTTCACCATCCAGGTCGCGGCCGAGGATTGCACCGGTTGCGCCCTGTGCGTGGACGTTTGCCCCGCCAAGAACAAGCAGGAAGCCAAGCTCAAGGCCATCAACATGCGGTCCCAAGCCCCGCTTCGCTTCAACGAACGCGACAACTGGAACTTCTTCCTCACGCTGCCTGAAATGGATCGGCGCAAGGTCAAGACCACGCAGTTGCGCTCGCAGCAGGTCATGCGTCCGTTGTTCGAGTTCAGCGGCGCGTGCGCCGGGTGTGGCGAGACCCCTTACGTCAAGATGCTCTCGCAGCTCTTCGGGGACCGCTTGCTCGTTGCGAACGCCACCGGCTGTTCCTCGATCTACGGCGGCAACCTGCCCACCACGCCTTACGCCAAGGACGCCTGCGGTCGTGGCCCGGCCTGGTGCAACTCGCTCTTCGAGGACAACGCCGAGTTCGGCCTGGGCTTCCGCGTCTCGATTGACAAGCAGAAGGAATTCGCCTGCGAACTGGTCAAGAAGCTGGCGCCGGTGCTCGGCGATGATCTGGTCAACGGCATCGTCAACGCCGACCAAAGCGACGAAGCCGGCATCTACGAGCAACGCGAGCGCGTCGCCGCAATGAAACAGAAGCTGCAAGGCAACACCTCGATGGAGGCCAAACTCCTTGAGCCCCTCGCCGACATGCTCGTCAAAAAGAGCGTCTGGATTCTCGGCGGCGATGGCTGGGCCTACGACATTGATTACGGCGGTTTGGATCACGTTCTGGCCAGCGGACGGAATGTCAACGTGCTGGTTCTGGATACAGAAGTTTATTCCAACACCGGCGGGCAAGCGTCGAAGTCCACCCCGCGCGGCGCCGTGGCCAAGTTCGCCGCGGGCGGCAAGCAGCTCGCCAAGAAAGACCTCGGCCTCATCTGCATGACCTACGGCAGCATCTACGTGGCGAGCGTGGCGATGGGCGCGAAGGACGAGCAGACCCTGCGGGCGTTCGTCGAGGCCGAATCCTACAACGGTCCCTCGATCATCATTGCCTACAGTCATTGCATCGCGCACGGCGTAGCGATTGACATGGGCGTGGGCATGCGGCAGCAGAAGGCGCTGGTGGATTCCGGCCAGTGGCTGCTCTACCGCTTCGATCCACGCCGCGCCGCTGCCGGCGAGAACCCGTTGCAACTCGATTCGCCCGCTGCCAAGGCGAAGATTCAGGAGTACCTCATGAGCGAAAACCGCTTCAAGATGCTCACCAAGAGCAAGCCCGAGGAAGCCAAGCGCCTCTTCGAGAAGGCCCAGACCGATGCTGACCTGCGCTGGCAGTTCTACGCGCACCTGGCGTCTCGCAAGATGAACGGCGGCGCCGAACCCGTCACCGCCATGGCCAAGTAACCGAACCGAGCGAACCTCAACCAACAGGAACGACTATGGATCTCACGACAACCTACATGGGCCTGAAACTCCGCAGCCCGCTGGTGCCCTCCGCCTCGCCGCTGTCGGACGAAACGGACACGATCAAGCGCCTCGAGGACGCCGGCGCCAGCGCCGTCGTGCTTTACTCGCTCTTCGAGGAGCAGTTGCGCAAGGAGAGCGCCGAGCTGGACTACCATTTGCACCACGGCACGGAGAGCTTCGCCGAGGCACTCAGCTACTTCCCCGAGCCAGACGAGCTGTTCGTCGGCCCCGAGGAATACCTCAAGCACGTCGCCGACGCCAAGAAGGCGGTGAAGATTCCGATCATCGCCAGCTTGAACGGCTCGACGGCTGGAGGCTGGACGGCTTACTCCAAGCAGATTCAACAAGCCGGTGCCGACGCGCTGGAGTTGAACATCTACAGCATTCCGACGGACGTGAACGAGACTGCTGCCGAGTTGGAGAACACGTACGTGGACATCCTCAAGGCTGTGAAAAAGGAAGTCAGCATTCCCGTGGCGGTCAAGCTCAGCCCGTTCTTCACGAACTTCGCGAACGTGGCCAAGCGGCTCGCCGATGCCGGCGCGGACGGCCTCGTGCTGTTCAACCGGTTCTATCAGCCGGACATTGATCTCGAGAACCTTGAGGTCAAACCAAACATCCTCCTCAGCACGCCGATGGCGATGCGTCTGCCGTTGCGCTGGATCGCGATTCTCTACGGACGCGTTTCCACCAGCCTGGCCGGCACCAGCGGCATCCACCGCGCCACCGACGCCCTCA
>CAYJNU010000012.1:0-38001 GCA_964371005.1 uncultured Verrucomicrobiota bacterium
GTGTAGGGCTGTCCTTCAAGCTGGTCACGACGCAGGCCGACGAGTCCGCAGAACGCTTCGTTGACTGCCGCGATGATTCCGTTCTCATCGGTCAGGCGCATGCCGTCCACCGAGTTCTCCCACACGGAACTGAAGAGCAGCTCCGAATCCCTCAGCGCGGACTCGGCGTGCTTGCGTTCGGTGAGGTCGCGCACGTGCAGCAGGAGCGCCGGCTGTCCGGCATAATCAATGCGGCTGGTGCGAATTTCGACGGGAATGTGCCGACCGTCCGCCGTCAGGCTGACGCCCTCGATTTGCTGAAGATCGCCATGGGACAGACGCGAGAGGTTGGCCAGAACGGTTTCGTGCAATTCCGGTGGCGATAGATCGCAAACATGGTGGCCGAGCAGTTCCTCGCGAGTCCTGCCGTGCAGCCGGCACGCTGCGGGATTCACATCCAACACCCGCCCGCTTAAATCCTCGACGAAGATCGCGTCCGGCGAGTTTTCAAAGAGTCCGCTGAGCCGATCCTGAGTTTCGCGAAGCGTCTGCTCGGCCCAGATGCGTTCCACCGCGCCCCCGCAATGATCGGCCAGCACCTGCAGCGTCTCCAGGTCTTCGTTCGTGTAGGCGAGCAACGTGTAGCTCTGGATCGAGAGCACGCCGATGACCCGGTTGCCATCCCGGATCGGGACGAACATCAGCGAAGCCGACGGGCGCGCTTTGTCGCCAAAGGGATCGGCATCCGGCAGGAGCGTGTCCGGCTTTTCGCGAAGGATCAGTTCCGCGCCGTGGGTGATGATGCGCTGCACCAGCGGGCTGGGTTGGCCGGACTCGCAGGATCGGGGCAGTTCCTTGCGTTGCCCGTCAATCGTGTCCACGACCAACACCGAGTCCGTCTGCTGGGTCGCTTCGTTGTGAAGCAGCAGCGCGAACGCATCCCAGCCGAAGAGCGTGTCCGCGCTGTCCTTGATGATGTGTGCGGCGGCTTCGCGGGAGGTGGCGGAATTCAGGTCGCGACCGAGACGGGCCAGCACCGCCGCGCGGGTTTCGGCACGTTTGCGCTCGGTGACGTCGCGGGAGTTGACCACCACGCCGCCGATGGTGGCGTCGTTCAGGAGGTTCTGGGCCACCGATTCGAGTCGTCGCCAGACGCCGTTGCCATGCCGGAAGCGAAATTCCACGGTGACGGTTTCGGACGGATGGTGCAAGCCATGCTCGAACGCCTCACGCACTCGCGGCAAGTCGGCGGGATGAAGAAACTCAAAGACGTTGCGTCCGCAGAATTCCCGGGGTTCATGGCCCAACACCCTCAGCGTGGACGCGCTGCAATAGGTGATGACACCTTGGATGTCGAGGATCGTTAGCACGTCGAGCGTGTTTTCGGTCAGGGCTCGGAAGTAGCACTCGCGGCGGGCCAGTTCTTGTTCCGCCGCCAGCCGCGTGCGATGCTCCGCAGCCTCGCGGACGGCGCGTTCCATCGCCGGCACGAGGCGATCGGGCCATTGCTTCAGCACATAGTCCGTGGCCCCGCACTTCAGGCATTCGATCGCGGCTTGCTCCCCGGCGGTGCCAGAAACCAGGATGAACGGCGTGTCCGGCGCTTTCTCGCGCGCCAGGTGGAGCGCGGCCAGGCCCGTG
This sequence comes from uncultured Verrucomicrobiota bacterium, assembly GCA_964371005.1. Taxonomy (GTDB): domain Bacteria; phylum Verrucomicrobiota; class Verrucomicrobiia; order Limisphaerales; family MWDV01; genus MWDV01. The sequence continues at coordinate 1,621 of CAYJNU010000012.1, forward strand.
AAATTCGGCAGGTGATAATCGCTGAGAATCAAGTCAAACGGCTCCCTCAGCGCAGTCATGAACTCGGCGCGGCTGCTCACCCACAGCAGATTCGCCTCAAACCCTCCGTTCTCCAGCATGGCGCGGACGAGTTCCGCGTAGTCTGGATCGTCCTCAAGGTGCAGGATTCGCAGTTTATGTTGCATAAACCCGGCGCACGAACGAAGCCGGGTGATCTTTACGGGAGCAGCCACGGTACCACGACCAGCGTGCCGCGGGAAATGGGCCGATCCCATGGGATTGCGCGAGAACTGTCAGCCCGTTGCTGAAGAAAACGTAGGCGTTGGGCTGACGGTTATTGGGCTTGGCGAGACCGTTGGCGCAACGCGGCGCCTTGTTCCTGTTTGAACCTGCCCTGTTGCCGGACAACCACCCGGCTTACTGTCCGCTCGCGGCTTCCAGACGCCGCGTCATTGCCACGCAGCTGCACCTCCAGACACTCCCGTTCGGCGCGCCGGACGCCGTCTCGCTCGCTGCCGGTGCCGGCTCAGCAGAGATCAGGTAACTCGACGCAGGACTTCTTCAACGCCTCGTGACGCTCGACGTAGGGCAGGGGGGACTGGGCCAGACCCATTGCACGCTGAGCGGCGTTTCGCCCCAGCCCTCGGCCGTGTGGCCTGCGGCATCCGCCACGCGGACGCGCACCCGGGCGCACGTCACCGTGGTCAAGGTTTCAGGGCCGAACTTGAGCGGCACGCGCGTCTGCACCGGCAGGAAACGCAGTTCTGCAGATAAAGGCTGGATATCGGTCGGCTTTGGCATGGGAGGGATAGAGCGTATGGAAGGAAGTCAACCACGAAAGAAACAGATGATCAGAAGGAACAACCACATGAATCCTGAAGCGAACGCGAGGAATACCATGAAGGCGCGGATTTCCCTGAAGCTCCGGTTTGTCTTCAGGATCAAACGCTGCAGTGCTGGAAATATCAATGCTGCGATTGACGACAGGAGAACCAACAACATCGCTATCAGGGTAAGCGAGCCCGGCTTTGATGGGGCGGCATTGGATCGCGCCATGTCCACCAATACAAGGGCATTCCAGATTCCAACGCCAACGATGACGATCGGCAAACGCACGGCAAGTCCACTACGATGGAAAGCGGTGCAACTCTGAGCCGATGGGATGAAACCTACTTCGGAGATTCTCCTCAGCAAAGTGGCGGGATTTCCGAAGCACCAGAAGATGATTTTTTCAGGGTACTCGGGGCGGCAATGGCGGATTCGGATTCCCCAACCCAGGCCTGGCACCCGTATATGGCTTTGCACGCCGATGACCTCGGCTGGATTGAAGACATAATTGCCAAAGAAAAAAGTCGAGATTGTCAATTGATCCGCCGTGGCTGAAAGGCGCGCAAATGGCCATGTCACACTCGTCCACCCGATGCGGGCGCCGCCAGTGGTTGTGAATGGTTCTGACATGGGTTAGCACCTACGCAGCGCTGGCCATTACGGTGCTTCCGCCCAGCGGGCTCCGTCCTTGCCTGTTGCGGTTATCCATGCGCGGATTTAAGGCTGCCAGCCACAGCCCGGCAAGGGTTTTGTTGAGCCTCTACTCTTGAGAATTGAATTGTCGCTGCCGGGAATTGGCGGCAACCTGTCACGACAACTATGCGACAGCTCAATCTCGGAATGATCGGCGGCGGCACGGTGGGCAGCGGCGTGTTTCACGCGCTCCAGCGCAACGGCGGTTTGCTCGCGTCCCGCATCGGCGTAAAGATCAACGTGCAGAAGGTGGCGGTGAAGGCTTTCGTCGAGCCGCGGCCCTACGAAATCCCGCGCAAGCTGATGACGACCGACTGGCAGGAAGTCGTCAACGACCCGCAAGTGCAGGTGGTCATCGAACTCGTCGGCGGCACGGGCATCGCCAAGACGATGATCCTGGCGGCGCTCAAGCTCGGCAAGCCGGTCATCACGGCGAACAAAGCGTTGATCAGCGCGCACGGCGAGGAGTTGTTCGCCGCGGCGCGGAAATCCGGCGCGAACCTGTACTACGAGGCGAGCGTCTGTGGCGGCATTCCGATCATCAAGGTGCTGCGCGAGGGGTTCGTGGGCAACCGCATCAACGCGCTTTACGGCATCGTCAACGGCACGTGCAATTACATCCTCACCCGCATGAAGCTCGAAGGCGCGGATTTCGACGCCGTGCTCAAGGACGCGCAAGCGCAAGGCTACGCCGAGACGCCGCCGGACCTGGACATTGACGGCTTCGATGCCGAGCACAAGACCGGCATCCTGGCGTCGCTGGCGCACGGGTTCTGGGTGAAGCCGAGCCAGATTTACGTGGAAGGCATCCGGCACATCAGCGCGTTGGACATCAAATATGCCGAGCAACTCGGCTACACGATCAAGCTGCTGGGGATGGTCAAGAAGTCCGAAGTCCGAAGTCCGAAGTCGGAAGGACAGACCCGGATTCAAGTCTCCGTCTATCCGACGCTTGTCCCGAACTCGCACGTGCTGGCGAGCGTGAACCACGTGTTCAATGCGGTGTTCGTCCGCGGCGACGTGGTGGGCGACACGCTGTTCTACGGGCGCGGCGCCGGTAAGGACGCCACTGCCAGCGCGGTTTTGAGCGACATCGCAGACGCCGCGCTCGACCTGAAACCCGGCGCGAAACTGCGCGTGCCGCCGTTCGTGGCTTGCGAGCGCGACGGCTGCGTGGTGCCAATGGACGAAATCGTGTCGCGCTACTTCGTCCGTCTGAGCGTCGTGGACAAGCCCGGCGTGCTGGCGAAGGTCTCGGCAATCCTTGGCGCGGCGAAGATCGGCATTGCATCCGTCATCCAACCGGAAGGCCACGTTGGCGAAAGCGTCCCGCTGATTCTCATGCTACACGAAGCCCCGAACGGCGCGGTGACCAAAGCGCTGGCCAAGATCGGCAAGTTGCCGGTCGTGAAGGCCAAGCCGGTGATGATTCGGGTGGAGAATTTCGGGTGAAGGGTTGGTCAGAAGTGTCCTGTGACACCACTTCGCACAGCAGTCTTGGTCGGAACGGCAACCGCCGCGCTCACTTGGGGAGTCGTCTTTGGGACGTTGCACGATGCAAATCCGCGAACATTGCCGGATGGCTCCTTCCTCTTCGTCACAGACGCGGGTGGCGACGAGGACTTGACGGCGTGCCTGTGGGCAGCAGGTGCATACGTGCTTGCGTTTACTCCCACTTTGATTGCGCTGCGAAGACGCATTCCGAAAGAAGTGTTTCAAGAGATCCAGCCGGTCGGCTGAGCGGGGTATTGTCCAATATGATCCAGTTCCACAGCACCAACGAACAATCGCCGCCGGTCAACCTGCGCGACGCCCTGATGATCGGCCAGGCGCCGGACAGGGGGCTTTACCTGCCGCGCGAGTTTCCGAAGTTCACGCCGGCCGAGTTGGCCGGGTTTGCCGCGCTGCCCTACCACGAGATCGCGTTCCGGGTGCTCTCGAAATACAGCGAAGACGTCATTGCCGGCGACGAGTTGACCAAGCTCTGCCACGACGCCTACGACTACGACGTGCCGCTGGAACCGGTGCGAGGCATGGACCGCGTTTCCATCCTGCGTCTCGATCGCGGGCCAACGGCCTCGTTCAAGGATTTCGCGGCGCGCATGATGGCCCGACTCATCGGCCGCTTCGTCCAGGAAACCGGACAGCAACTCACGATTCTTGCCGCCACCAGCGGCGACACCGGTTCCGCTGTCGCCAGTGCGTTCCACAACATTGTTGGCATCCGCGTCATTGTGCTTTTCCCCATCGGCGAAGTCAGTGACCGCCAGCGCAAGCAGATGACCACGCTGGGCGAGAATATCCGCACCATCGCCTTGGACGGGAAGTTCGATGATTGCCAGGCGATGGTGAAACGTGCCTTTGCCGACCCGGCGTTGAAGCACATCACCCTGTCGTCCGCGAACTCGATTAACATCGGCCGACTGCTGCCGCAGAGCGTTTATTACTTCTATGCCGCCTCGCGCTGGGCCCGGCCGGGCGAGCCGATCATCTTCGCCGTGCCGAGCGGAAATTTCGGCGACATGATGGGCGCGGTTATCGCGGGCCAGATGGGCTTACCGATTCGTAAGCTGGTCGTGCCTGTGAACGGCAACGACGAATTTCCGCGCTTCCTCGGCACGGGCGGTTACGAGAAGATCGAGCCCTCGCGGAATTGCTTGTCCAACGCCATGAACGTTGGCCATCCGAGCAACCTCGCCCGGCTCGTGGCCATCTATGGCGGACGCATGGACGATACCGGGGTCCTGCATCGCGTGCCGGACATGGTTGCCCTGCGCCGCGACCTGTTCAGCAGCAGCGTCTCAGATGCGCAAACCCGCGCCACGATTGAGGAAGCGTGGAAGCAGCATCAGCTACTCCTCGAACCGCACGGGGCCGTGGGCTGGCGCGGTTTTCTGGACTACATCGCGGAAGAACCACTCTCTGGAGCGCCCGCCGCCGTTTTGGAAACGGCGCATCCGGCGAAGTTTCCCGATGAGATAGAGCGGGTGTTGGGGTTCGCACCGGAAGTCCCGCCTGGCATGGCGGCACTGGATGACCTGCGCGAGGATTACGACCGACTGGAAGTGGATTACGAGGCATTTCAGGAGTACCTCCTGGCCCGGCATTCCGAAGGATAAGCCATTTGGTACAGATGGGGCGGGCGCCTTGTTCGTTTCGCCTGAGCACCGGCTTCGCACGGTCTGCCGGGCTGGGTGTGGTCACGAGTGGCCCGGGCAAGAGTCGGATTCCGGAGTTCCGGGTTGGGGTGGACTTGCCGCCAGGCGCGATTCTGTCTTTCGAGACAATGCCAGAGAGCATTGCGCGTTTCCTTGCGCTACGGGACAAGTATGGCTTGCCGCTTTGGCTGGGCGAGCGCGTGGAGAACCTCAACGAGTGGTTCCGCGAGTGCGTGGCGCTGGTGGAGCAGCAATTGCCGGGTCAATACCAACGTGTTGCAAACACCGATCCCGACGGTGGCCCTGAAGCGCAGGATTTGAAACCGGCGTCGTAATGTGAATGCGCGCTCGACCGGGTTGTCCGGTGCCAGGCCAGCGGCTATTGGGCCACGGCGTTGGTGGAGGCAGTCTCGAAGCGAACCACGGTTTCGCCGGGTTTGGCGTAACCAAGTCGTTCGCGGGCGAGGCGTTCCACGGTCTTGGGATCGGTGCTGAGGGAGTGGACGGCCGAGTTCAGTTGTTTCGCCATCTCTTCCTCCTTCTGAATCTGCGTGTCCAGCCGGAGCACTTCCTTGCGGATGCGCTCATTCTGTTGGATGACGGGCACGTAAGACCGGAACAAGATGACGCCCACGGCGAGAATGCCTGCCACGACGAGCAGGACCATTGTCATCCGCGTAAGCTTGCTCCAGATGCCGACGTCCACTTTCACAGTGCCGAGTTAAGCATTCGGTGTGCAGGATGGAAAGTGAAAGTTGGCGTGCCGATGCAGCGCGAATTCAGATGCTCGAACAAATTCAAAAACGTTGCGGTCAGGCCGAACGCATTTGGGTAATGGATCGGGGCATCCCCACCGAAGCCGTGCTGGAAGAGTTGCTGTCGGCCACGTTGTCTGGGCGGGGCCCCGTTGACGGGTAAACCGGTGGACTGCGTCAATCCGCTGTCCGGCGCGAATGGCGACGCGCAGTTCTCGCGCGGCTATACGGTGGTGGCCATCGTCGCCCCGTTCGGCATGCCAACCTGGGCGCCACAGACCGATGGCGATGCCGCTGCTTGAGTTCCAGATGGGCCCGGAACCCAACAAGAATTGGGGCAGCAGCGGAGGCGACGCCCCTCCCGATTATTTCAAATGATTCCTGGCGGATCCGTGCCCCCGGCCTTGGCGAGCAGAACCAGTGGAGAGGCGTTGACGACCCGACTGTGCTTCACGGGCCGGTCTCTCGGCGAGTTCCTCAATTGTTTCCTAACAGGCGCTGGCGCGTCTTGCGTGTCACCGTTGCGACGCGCATTGCGGGACTTTCGACGGCCCAGGTCCCGGCCGAATCGGAGTTGCGTCCAGCAGCTCGAAAAGGAGAACAAGTTAGTTGAAACCCGGTGAGCCTTTCGGCTAGCGTCTGGCGACTCAGCAACCACGACGGTTCACTTTTATGGCCAGCGATACCAAACCGACCGCCACCTCCAAGGGCGATTTCCATTCTTACATCGCGCCGGAAACGACGATGCGCGAGTTCACACCGCGCGCCTTGATCGTCGGCACGTTGCTGGGCATCGTCTTCGGCGCGTCTTCGCTCTACCTGGTGCTGAAAGTTGGCCTCACCGTCAGCGCGTCGATTCCAGTGGCGGTCATCTCGCTGGCCTTGTTTCGGATGTGGTCCAAGTTGGGTGGGCGCGATGCCACCATCCTCGAAAACAACATCGTGCAGACCGCCGGGTCCGCGGGCGAAAGCATCGCGTTCGGACTCGGTGTCACGATGCCGGCGATCATGATTCTCGGCTTCGACCTCGAAATCACCCGCGTCATGCTGGTGGCAGTCCTCGGCGGTTTGCTCGGCATCCTGATGATGATCCCGCTGCGTCGCGCGCTGATCGTGGCCCAACACGGCCAGCTCAAATACCCGGAGGGTACGGCTTGCGCCGAGGTACTCAAGGCCGGGGCGAATGCAGAATCCCGCGCCGCTGCGTCCGCCGCCGCGCAGGCTGAAGCCGCGTCCGCCGCCAAACGTGGCTGCGCTGCCGGCGGGGTGAGCGCCAAGACGATCTTCACCGGGTTCGGCATCGGACTGGCCTACAAGACAATGATGTCCGCATTCAAGCTCTGGAAAGACACCCCGGAGCAAATCTTCGGCGCGCCGTTGAAGGGCGGCTCAATCTCCGCCGAAATCTCGCCCGAACTGCTCGGCGTCGGCTACATCATCGGCCCGCGGATTTCTTCCATCATGATGGCTGGAGGCGCACTCTCGTATCTACTGTTGATCCCGCTGATCAAATTCTTCGGCGAAGGCATGACGGCGGCGCTCGCGCCGGGAAGCATCCCCATCAAAGACATGTCGCCGCATCAGATTCGGGGGGCCTACATTCTTTACATCGGCGCCGGGGCGGTGGCGGCGGGCGGCATCATCAGCCTGGGTCGTTCGCTGCCCACCATCTGGCACGGCATCCGGGCGGGCCTGACGGACTTTCGCAAGGCAGCGGTGGCCCACGCCAGCATTCTCCGCACGGAACGCGACCTTTCCATGAAATTCGTGGCGGGCGGAGTAGTGGCGCTGGTAGCAGCCATCCTGTTGGCCACGCCGCTACACATGAATCTGCTCGGCGCGATTCTGATCGTCGTGTTTGGCTTTCTTTTCGTCACGGTGTCCTCGCGGCTCACGGGCGAGATCGGCTCGTCATCCAATCCCATCTCCGGCATGACCGTGGCCACGCTGTTGCTGACCTGCCTGATCTTCCTCGTCGTCGGCTGGACCGGTGGCGGCTATTACGTCACGGCCTTGTCGGTCGGCGGGATTGTTTGCATCGCCGCTTCCAACGGCGGAACAACCTCCCAGGACTTGAAGACCGGCTTCCTGGTCGGCGGCACGCCGCGGTATCAGCAGATTGCGATTCTGATTGGGGCAACCGCTAGCGCGCTGGTGCTCGGCCCGATTCTGCTCGGCTTGAACAGCAAGGCCACCGTCTATGTCCCTGCCGCGAAGGCTGCTCCCGGTCTGCACGCACCTGCGAACACCCAGTTGGGCAAAACCGAGCAACTCACCGGCCCGCAGGCCAAGGACGACGCGCGCGCGTATCGCGTCTGGCAGAAGTCCGACGCGACGGGCGGCCCGCCGGGCAAATACCTCGTGGACGAGGTCGGCGCCGCTGTGTGGTTGGTGGACCCCGGCATCAATGGCGCGTTCACCCAGCGCCCCGACGGCACGGAGGTGCGCAAGTTCGACGCCCCCAAGGCCACGCTGATGAGCTACATCATCAAGGGCATCCTGGATCGCCAGTTGCCGTGGGCGCTGGTGCTGTTCGGCGTGATGATCGCCATCGTCCTTGAACTCTGCGGCGTGTCGTCGCTGGCGTTTGCGGTCGGCGTCTATCTGCCGATCTCCTCCTCGTCGCCGATCTTCGTCGGCGGCTTGATCCGCTGGCTGGTGGATTGGCGGATGCGGCACAAGCTGCGCGAGCACAAGCTGGACGAAGCGACGCTGGCCGCCGAGAGCGACAAGAGCCCCGGGGTGCTGCTGGCGAGCGGCTATATCGCTGGTGGCGCGATCGCCGGGATCATCATCGCGTTCATCGCGGGCGCGCTGGGCCGCTTGGACTCGCAGATTACCAAGTGGGCTGAAGCCAGCAATCCGTTCTTCGGCGGCACCAACGCCGATGCCTTGGCGTTGGCACCGTTCGTCCTGCTGTCCCTGTTCCTCTACCTCGTGGGACGCGAAGTGTTGTTGCGGAATAAGGTGGAAGGCCCGTGAGCCCCCGGCTGCCCCGCTTAATTCCGACGCCCCGCTGATGAAGCTCATTTCCGCAACCATTGCCTCGTGGCTCGCGCTCACTGCCGTCCATGTCGCCGATTGGCCGCAATGGCGCGGTCCGAACCGAGACGGCGTCGTTTCCCCAGGCGGGCCCGTGCCGACCGACCTCTCTCCCACGCCCAAGGTCGTTTGGCGGCTGAACATCGGCGGCGGTTTCTCCTCCCCGGTCGTTGCCGGCGGAAAGCTGGCTTATCTCGATGCCCAGGATGGCCAGGAAACCGCCCATCTGCTCGACGCCGCGACCGGCCGTGAACTCTGGCGCACCAACTTCGATACCGCTTTCGAGGATGAATGGGGACCCGGCCCGCGCAGCACGCCCATCCTCGACGACGACCGCCTGTACGTGCAGTCCTGCCGCGGCGAATTCCGCTGCCTGAAACTCACCAACGGCGCCACGCTTTGGCGCACAAGCTTCGAACGGGATTTCGGGGTCAAGTTCCTCGGCAGCGGGAGTGACGATGGCGTCGCCAGACGGCGCGGCAACAACGGCTGCGGCGTGATCGACGGCGACCGCATCTTCGTCCCGGTCGGCAGCACGGACGGCGCGAGCATCGTCTGCTTTGACAAGCTGACCGGGCGCGTATTGTGGAAAGCCGGCAACGACGAAGCAGCGTATTCCTCGCTGGTCGTCAGCACGGTGGCGGGCGTGCGGCAGATCGTTGCGCTCACGGCGGAAGCCCTGTTGGGCGTGGACGTTCAAGCCGGCCGAGTCCTTTGGCGGGTACCGATCAAGACGGTCGCAAAACGTCATGCCGTCACGCCCATTATTACCGGCGACGACGTGATCGTCAGCTCGTTCATGGTTGGGATGATCTGCACGCGAATCAGCCGGACGGCTGAAAACTGGCAGGCGCGCGGGAGTTGGACGAACAGTACGTTGCGCGTGAATCTGAGCACGCCGTTGCTGGCCGGGGATCACCTGTTTCTGCAAGCGCCGATGAAGGAGATCACCTGCGCCGACGTTCGCACTGGCAAGAAGCTGTGGTCCAAAACTGGATTTGCTCAAACCTACTCCGCGTTGCTGGGGCTCGGGCAGAACTTGCTCGCGCTGACAGACTATGGCGAGTTGCGGCTGATCGCAGTGGATAGCCGGAAGTACACCGAACTGGGCCGGGCGCAGGTTTGCGGCGAGACCTGGAGTCATCCCGCTTACGCAGACGGGAAGCTCTACGTACGCGAGGGCCTGACCGGCGGGTGGAAGCTGACGTGTTTCGAACTCCTGCCCTGAAGGGTCAGCGGCGCAGACCGCGTGGAAATAAGCCACTGCCTGATCCGCTTGGTTGCGTCAGGTGTGGTTCGTCTCGTGGAATGATTTCTCTGGTGGAAACCGGGCCGGCTGGGTAATCAAACGTCATGACGAAACCGGTTCACCTTCCGCTGCAAGGATTGTGCGTCTCCATGGCATTGCTGACGAGTCAACCTGCCGCAAACAGTCAGCGCCCGACAGAACGACCGCGCGCCCGGGAGGCGGGTGTGATCGTGGGCTCGCTGCCGACCGGATCGCTGAATGCCATCACCGACGTGGCGGGCGTCCGGGTAGGTCACACGACGGTGGTGGAAGGCGACGCCGTGCATACCGGCGTCACCGCGATCCTGCCACATGGCGGCAATGTCTTCCAGGATCGCGTTCCGGCGGCGGTTTATGTGGGCAACGGCTTTGGCAAATTCATCGGCGTGACGCAGATCCGGGAGTTGGGCGAACTGGAGACGCCCATTTTGCTGACGGGCACGTTGAGCGTGTGGAAGGCGGCGGATGCGATGGTGAGCTGGCTGCTTGCCCAACCGGGCATGGAGGAAGTCCGGTCGATCAATCCCGTCGTCGGCGAAACCAACGACGGATTCCTGAGCGACATCCGATCGAGGCCGATCCGTCCGGAGCACGTTATCAGCGCGCTGGAGAAAGCGAGGGGCGGCGCGGTCGAAGAAGGCTCGGTTGGTGCGGGCGCAGGGACGGTGGCGTTTGGCTGGAAAGGCGGCATCGGCACCAGCTCCCGCAAGCTGCCCGAGAAATCTGGCGGCCATGTCGTGGGCGTACTCGTGCAGAGCAACTTTGGCGGCGACCTCACGATCAACGGCGTTCATGTGGGGCGCGAACTGGCTCGGCCTGAGAACCGGGAGAAGAACACAGGTGACGGCAGCATCATGATCATCGTGGCGACAGACGCACCGTTGAACTCCCGCAACCTGGAACGCCTTGCTGCCCGAAGTATGAGTGGCTTGGCACGCACTGGCTCGAACATGTCCAACGGCTCGGGTGACTACGCCATTGCTTTCTCCACCGCACCCGGGTGTCGCCGAAAGCGCGGTGAATCCCTGCACCACGTGACGGAACTGGCCAACGATTCTCTGACGCCGCTGTTTCAAGCCGTGGCCGAGGCCACCGAGGAAGCAATCTACAACTCCCTCTTCCGCGCCACCACGGTCACAGGTTTCAAGGGGACGGTTCAAGCACTCCCGCTGGATCGCACGCTGAAGCTGCTGGCGGAGTGATACGGCTGTCTTCGCCCCAAGATATGGAGGAAGACGTTGGTATCGAGGCAAGCCGTCATGCATAACGGAGGATCGCCTGAGGGGACTGACCAGCCCGTACCGGGCCTCCAGGTCGTCCAAGAGAAACCGTAACGGACTCCAAGTCGGCGTCTAAGTTGGAGCGGGCGAAGGGAATCGAACCCTAATGTCACACTTTTCAAATCATTGATATGTTGATAATTAAGCACTTGCAAAATGCTCCTTCCGCGCACTTCCGCGCCTGTTCGCCCATTTACACCCCCTTTGCTGTTACCAATTGCTACTAATATTCTTCTGACCCTTTTCCGTCCACCGGCGCCCTGCTGTTGGCGTGGGGGCTGGCCCTCTTGGCGTTGCGGCGGCGCATCTGAGTTGCTCCTCGTTGCCCTCGCACTGGTTGGGCTGCGCCGGGTTCGCTTGCAGATGTTCGGCATCGTGGGTCAGCGCCCGCAAGTCTCACTTCACTTGCGGTTGCACGGCGACCGGCACCGCCACCGCGTTGATCTCCAGCACGCGTCCGTCTGTGAACTGAGCTCGTCCGGAGACGCGCGCGTTCGAGAGTGAATTCTGGACGGGGGATTGATTCTGGAATCGTCCCGCCACATTCCAGACTTGATTGCTCAAGCCATACTGGCTCACGCCCGGGAGTTGCTGAACGTTCCCTGTGAACACCAGGACCTGCTTCAACGTTGCGTTCGTGCCGCGGACGTTGAACAGGAGAGGTGGCAGAGCGTCCTGCCCGAGCCGGTCCAACACCAGACTCGTCTCGTTGGTCTTGGTCGAAGCTTTGGCCTTGTCCCTCGTGCCGGAAAAGAACAGCGCCTTTGCCGCAGGGGCGGCGGATGGCACGGCGCTGGGTGACTCCACCGTGCCGGTGTAAACCGAGCCATCGCGGTCCACGATTCGGATCTGCTGCCCGCGCTGTTCAAATTGGAACGAGGCCAACACCACGTCGCTGGCGGCGAATCGTCCTGCGGGGCGGGGGCTCTTAAAATCGAGCTGTGCGAAGTTCTGAACCGCCACCTCGGGCGCGGCGTTTCCGGCAAGGCTGACCGGTGCGGTGAGCGCGGGCGGAGGAGTGGCTGGCAACCGGTTTCCTCCGGTCGCACTGAGCGTGGAAGTTGTCGTGCGCCGGGCGAGTCCGCCACCAGTGGGTTGGCCCGGGGAGAAGTTCGAGCGTTCGAGGCCTGCGCTGCGTGCGAAGTAAGCTTCTTCTCGGGCCGCGCGGGAGGAAACAGCGCTTGGGGCGGGAGACGAAGCCGTCTTCATCTCATCGGCCGTTGAGAATTCTTGGGCGGGAGCGGCCGCGATGGTCGCCTGTGCTTCTCGAGGTGGCGCAGCCAACAGGCGCGCCGTCTCTGCGGACGTGGCGGCAGCCCGAGCGGCGGCCAGGTCTGGGGGCGGAGCATCTTTGTGCGCCAGCGCGTCAGCAGCCAAACCCGCTTGCGGCTCGAATGTCTTTCCCGACAGCAAGGAGGTGGAAACCTCGATACCTTTGGCGCGGGCTGGTGAAACCGAACGTTCTTTTTTGACCGCGTCCACCGCGGCTAGCGTGGCGGTGGGCAGGGGTGTCGGAACCGAAGGAGATGGCGATAGGGTTTCGAGGGCGCGGGTCGAGGATTCCTGCTTGGCGAGCGTCAGGGTGGCGGTCGAGTCCTTGGCGGGCGGAAAGACCAGAAAGGCAACGAGTCCCAACACCGCCAGCAGGGCTGTGGCGAAGGCGATTCTGGGCCACAGCTTCCGCCAGCCTGACGTCCAAGCCGTCTCGCCCTTGGCTGGCTGGCGATGTTGGCGGGCGACTTCACCCTGCAACAGGTGGCGAGTCGCCGGGTGCAGCTCAAACGGCTGCCCGGCCTGTTCGCGCCGTGTTTTCGCGAAGGCTCGCAGCAGTTTCTCAATGTGGCGTTCAGGTGACATGGTGCGCCCGTTAAAGGTTAGACGGAAAGGCTGAGGATTGCTCCCCGGAAATCTCCTTGCGCGCCAGCGCTTCCAGCCGATCCAGGCATTTACTGAGGCGTGAGCTGACGGTCTTGGGGTTGAGTTTCAATTCCGCGCTTAGTTCTTCGTAGCTCAGGTCACCGAAGTAGCGCAGCTCGATGATTTCGCGACAAGGCTCGCCGAGTTGGTCGAGCGCGGCCCGAACCAGGGCCATTTGCTCGGTTCGGAGGAGTGCAATGTCCGGCGCTGGGGCTTCGCTGGGGGGATCCAACGTAAGGCCCGTCACCGGGTCTTCGGCTTGCAGGGACAGCGGCGTCTGGCCGCCGCCGCGCTTGGCGGCCCGTTGCCGTTCGCGATGGTCCCGCGCCTTGTTGGCCGCGATGCGGAATAGCCACGTCTGGAACTGACTCTGCCCGTGGAACGAAACCAGGTTGCGGATCACCGAAAGGAAGGTTTCCTGGCAAATCTCCTCCACGTCCTCGGGGGTGAAGTCATGGCTGAGCTGGAAGATGAAGCGTCCCGCAGCAGCGTAGTGCCGGTCAAAGAGCGCGTCCCACGCCGCCGCATCACCGCGGCGGCAGCGGGCGATCAATTCACGCTCCGGCTCCAGACTCATCGCGGGCAGACTGTACAAAGCCCCGCCCGCCGGGGCGAGCTTTCGTCGAACGCGGTCGGCATGGCTGCTTTCCAGAACCTGATCGGATGGGTCGGGTTAGGTGGTAGAATAGCTGGCGGCAACGGCAGTTTTCAGTTGACGGCGGATGCATGTTAAGGCGACAAGAACAGCGCGTTTATGTCACTCGATTTCGCTCTCGACAAGTATCCGGTGGAAGTCCGCCTGCGTGATGGCGCGGCCTGCACCATCCGCCCCTTGCAGCGCCAGGACGAGGCGCGGTTGCGCAAGTTCTTCGAGGCCGTCCCCGAAGAGGAACGCCTGTTCATCAAACGTCCCCTCGCGGACAAGCGCGTGCTGCGCGAATGGTGTCAGAAGATAGACTACGAGGTGAACCTGCCCCTGATCTTACTCTGCCGCAGTAAGATTATCGGTGTTGCCACGCTTCACCAGCGCTCCGGCGGCTGGAAGCGCCACATCGGGCTGGTGAACCTGCTCACCCATCTGGATTACCGCGGACTCGACGTGTCGAAGTTGTTGGTGCAGGAGATCGTCCATGTCGCCCCTTATTGCGGACTGAAGAAGCTTGAAGCTGAAGTCAACGGCGAGCGTAAGATTGCCATTCGGGCCCTGATGCATCTTGGTTTCCGCGAGCTCGTCCGCTTGCGCGATTACCTGCGCGACATGAAGTATCGCCCGCACGACTACGTCTTGCTTGGGCTGGACCTCATGACGGACGAGGAATACACCTCCGCCGGTTGAGCAGTGGCGTAGTTGGGCCAGGTCGGAAGCCCGCGTGGCAAGGTGTCAGCGGGAAGCGGCCTGCTGCTCGTCATGGCTTCCGGCGCAAGCGGGCGAGGACCAGGCCGGTCATTTCTTCGACGGCGGGCACTTTGAACGCCAGCGTCACCAGCCAATAGACCACTGCCGCAACCGTGGCGGGGACGAAGACGGCGCCGAACCTTTGCGGAAGAGCCTCATGCCCCAGCCAGTTTTCCCAGCCGCGCAACACGATCCACGTCGCCCCCGTGGCGGCAAGCCCGGCGAGCAGGAGCGCCCCCACACTAGCCCGGAGTTGTGCCAAGTGCAGCGTCTTGAGCTTGCGCCGTAGCGCGTAGAGCAGCAGACCGCAGTTCAGCGCCGAACTGAGCGTGTTCGCCATGCCAAAGCCACCTTGCCGAAACCAGTGAACCAACGATACGGAGAAAACCAGGTTGACGACCAGACAGACGATGCTGATCTTCATCGGCGTCTTCGTGTCGCCCAGCGCGAAGAAGGCGCGGGCGAGCACGTTCACAAGGGAGTACGCGACGAGGCTCGGGGCGAGACATTGCAGCGCCCACGCCGCGCGCAGGGTGGCGTCCGGACCGAAGCGTCGTCCTTCAAAGAGCAGGCGGATGATCGGTTCGGCGAGCACCACCAGCAACGCCGCCGTCAGCAGGTTCACGAGTAGCAGGTGTCCCATGCCTTGCCGCAGCGTTGCCCGGAATTCCGCGTAGTTCTTCTCGGCTGCCAATCCGGCCAGCGTAGGCAGGAGAAACGTTGCCACGGAGATCCCGAAGACGCCCTGCGGCAGTTCCATGAGCCGCACGGCGTAGTTGAAGGGCGCGATGACGGGGGATTGTGGGGTGTCCAGCCACAATCCCAAGTTTTGGATGATGACCACGTTGATGTGGAATGCCGCCACGCCGATCGTGCCGGGGATCATTTGTTTCACGACCCGACGGACGGTTTCATCTTGCCACGGCGAGACCCAGGCATAGCGAAAGCCCTCCGATCGCAGCGACGGAAGCTGGAAGCCCGCCTGGGCCACACCGGCCACCAGCACTCCGAGAGCGAGCGCGAATATCTGTTCGTGGAGTTGACCGCCCATCCGCGGGGCAAGGAAGATCACCGAGGCGATCATTACCACGTTGAGGAGCGTCGCACCCATCGCCGGGATGAAGAAATGCCCGCGGGCGTTGAGCATGCCCATGAAGATCGCCGTCAGGCAGACCAAAAGCATGTACGGAAACATCCATCGCAGCAGCCGCAGCATCAGGTCGGTCTTCGCGTCGAACACATGGAATGCGAGCGCCAGGGACACGCCCAACAGCACGATTCCAATGATGACGGCCGCGGCCACCACTGTGCCGGAAATGACGGCGTTGGCCGCTCGCCACATCTCCGTCGGTGTTCCAGTCCTTTCTTTCTCCTTGAAGATCGGAATGAACGCCGCCGTCAGCGCACCTTCGCCGAGCAGGCGACGGAACAGGTTGGGCATCGTGAATGCGACCTGAAATGCCCCCGCCACCCAGCCGTCTCCCATGAAGCGGGCATAGACCATCTCGCGCACCATGCCGAGCAGACGGCTGGTCATGGTGGCGCCGGCCATGGCGGCGGATGATTTGAGCATTTGCGACATGGGCGCGGAGTCTAAGGGCCAACCCCCAAAGTCCAAAGTCCAAAGTCCAACAACTCAGGCCTCGACAAAAGAACGACGCGCCAGTCAGGGGAGACCAGCGCGTCGCGAGGAGAGTCCAATCTGTGCCTCAGTTGCAGGAGCAGCCCAGACGATAGAACTGCGTGTCCGTCGGTCCCGCAATCGAGTAAACACTGGTGCCAAGGTCTTGCGTAATGCCGCTGGTCACCTTGGTCCAGGAGGGCGTGACCAAGCTCGGGCTGCTTTCAAGCGTGAATGCCGTAAACGCCGGCCACGAGAGGGTCACGGTGTTCCCCGACCGCGAAACCGCAAGCCGTGGCTCCAGGGAAGTCGCCACGAAATTGTCGAAGGTCGCGTCGCCCGGGTTGGCCTCCCCGCTGCCTTCGTCCGCGACCACCAAGCCGGAGAATCCGCTTGCATAAAGCTGCGATGGGTCCTGCGCGGGCAGGCGGATGAGCGGATGCTCGGTATCGGGGAGTTCATACACTTGGCCTTCGAAGTCAAAACCCTTTCCCATGAAAACGAAACGGTAGCTCTTGCCCCGCGTCAGGTGCAGGTGGCTTTCGCCAGTCTCGATCTGCCCGATTGGTGCTTCGTTGGCCAGGGGCGAAATGTCCAAGTCGCCATTGGTGGTGCCGGGCAGCGTGTCGCCGCCGGGTTCCCAACTGAACAGATACCCCGAGGTGGTTTGTAGTCCGGGCGTGCCTACGCGAGCGGCCACGCCAAACGCCTGGCGCACCGTGTCGTCGAAGTCAATCAGGTCCGCCGAAACATAGAAATCGAAAAAGCTGGCATTGGTCACAAAACTGCCGGCCCGCGGTGTGCCTAGATCCGGCGCCGGCGGCACCGGTGCGTAGATCCGATATCCGCCGTTAGTAAACAGGTAGCTCGCCGCCGGGAAAGGAGCGCCATAATCGCCCAGCGGATCGTAGTGAAACCAAGCCAGCGGTGGCTTCGTGTCATCCGCGTCGCTGAACGTATCGCAAAGCGTGCCCGGATCGTGATCCGCCGCAAAGAAATTGTCGAACGTCGCATCCCCAGGGTTCGGCGGGTCATCGCCCTGGTCCGCCACGACCAATCCCGCAAAACCACTTGGGTAGAGTTGCTGCCAGTCTTGCGCTACCAGTCGGGCCAAGGGATTCACCGTATCCGGGAGTTCATAGACCCGCCCTTCGAAATCAAACCCTTTGCCCGTGAACACAAACCGGTAGCTTTTGCCCCGTTCCAAATGCAGGTTGCTGTCGCCTTGCTCGATTTGGCCGGTCGGCGCCTCGTTGACGAGCGTGGAGATATCCAGGTCGCCGTTGTCTGTGCCCGGCAGGGTGCCGCCGCCTGGTTCCCAACTGAACAGGTACCCGGTCGTCGTGCCCAATCCCGGGTTCTGTACTCGTGCCGCGATGCCAAAGGCCTGGCGCGCGGTGTCGTCGAAATCAATGATGTCTGCCGCCACGTAGAACTCATCTTCATAGTAGCCATTCGTCATGAAGCTGCCGGCCCGGGCAACGCCGGCCGCATCGGAGAGCGGCACCGGGGCGTAGATGCGATAGCCTCCGTTGGTGAACAGGAAACTCGCCGGAGCGGCGGTCAAGTTGCCGAGTGGATCGTAGTGCAGCCAGGGGGGTGGGGGGCTGGTGTCATTTCCATCATTGAAGTCGTCGGACTGCGCCTTGGCGGTCACTGCACCGCCGATCAGCAACAGCAGCGTGACTATGGCCGTAACACTGTCCAGTGCCCAAGATGCGGGCGTTGGCGTACGTGGAATTTGCGGGTGGGTGGAACGACATGAATTTCTCATAACGTCAGTTTCGTACCTGGGTTTAGGGATGTTGCAGCGACACTAGCGACGGAATCGGCGCTCGTCAATTGCGTTCTCCAAGGAGTCCTTGGTGCCTCAACGCAGGATGCGGACAACCGCAACCGCAGGGCTGGCTTGCCCGTTTCTGGCGAAATGCGACGGACCTTACGCCGCTTTTATGCAAGACGGCCCAGTTACTATAAAGGACAGGATATGATGATGACCGACGCCGAAACCACCTTGAAGCAGGCCAAGCCGGAATCCACGCGGGCGTTACCCGATCGCGCTGTGGCACTGACCGCTGACATTCTGCGAGAGGCGGCTCGCCGCGAAACCGCTGCCGAGCAAAAGCGCCGAGCCAAGATGGCGGAAATGATGACCGACGCCGCAGGCAAAGCGTTCACGATCGCCTTGTCCGATCAGATTCTCCGCATCGAAAACCCCGCCCGCGCCGCCAAGCGACTTCGCGATCTGATCGAGCGGTTGGGGATGCCAGCCTACTTCAGCGCGTTCGAGCAGGGCTTGCTGCGGTGTGGCGCGCTGGCGGCCCGTTGGTTGCCCGGGGTGGTCATGCCGCAGGTCACCGAATACGTCCGGCGCGAGTGCCGGCATGTCATTCTCTCCGCCGAAGACGCGCCGCTCAGCGCCTACCTGCAAAGCCGCCGCGGCAGCGGGGCAGGTATCATCGTCAATCAACTGGGCGAGGCGGTGCTGGGCGAATGCGAGGCAGGCAATCGTTTGGAAGCCATCTTGAACCGTTTGGCCGACCCGCGCATTGACCGCGTCTCGGTGAAAATCTCGGCGGTCGTCAGCCAAGTTCATGTGTTCGCGTATGAGGCCACGCTCGCGGTGTTCAAGGCGCGGCTGCGTCGGCTGTTTGACGCGGCGATTCGCCACGGCGGCGACCGCCCCAAGTCCATCACGCTCGACATGGAAGAGTATCGGGACCTGCATTTGACGCTCGACGCCTTCCAGCAGGTGCTTGATGAGCAGCCGTACGAGCGACTGGAAGGGGGCATCGTGCTGCAAGCCTATCTCCCCGACTCTTGGCTGGCGTTGCAGGACCTCACGAAATGGGCGCGCGGACGACAGAACAGGACGGGCGCGGGCATCAAGCTGCGTCTCGTCAAGGGCGCGAATCTGGCAATGGAACAAGTGGAGGCGGCCCGTCAGGGTTGGCCGCAAGCGCCGTATGCTTCCAAGGCGGAAGTGGACGCGAACTACAAGCGGATGCTCGAGTTCGTTTGCCAGCCGGAGAACATCCGCGTGGTCCGGTTGGGCGTCGCCAGTCACAACCTGTTCGACATGGCGTACGCAATCCTCTTGAGCCAGGAACGTGGCGTTGCGGATCGCGTCGAGTTCGAGATGCTCGAAGGCATGGCCAATGCGCAGGCGGCCGCCGTTCAGCAAAGCGCCGGCAACCTGCTGGTCTATGCTCCCATGGTGCTCAAAAAGGATTTCGAGAGCGCCATCGCTTACCTCGTCCGCCGGTTGGAGGAAAACACGGCGCCGGAGAATTTCTTGTGTGACCTGTTCGGCCTACAGGAAGGCAACGCCGCCTGGGAACGGCAGAAACGCCGCTTCCTCGCCGCCTGCGCGTTCGCCCATTCGCCCAGCCTCCGCGCCACGCCGAACCGAACCCAGAACCGCTTCACCGAGCCACCCGCGCCCGAACCCGCCAGTGCGCCGTTCCGCAACACACCGGACACCGACTTTGCGCTGCCACAGAACCGACTCTGGCTCGACGGCATTCTCAAGCGCTGGCCGAACGCAAGCATGCCCGCCGTACCGGTCCAGGTGAGCGGTGTCGAGCGGCCCGGACGCATCGCACTGCAAGGCCGGGACCCATCGAAACCCGGCGTGGTGGCTTATGCGTGTTCCGGTGCGAACGTCACCGACGTAGAAGAAGCGCTCGCGTGCGCAGTACAAGCCCAGCCGGCTTGGGAAAAGCGCAGTCTGGCGGAACGGGCCACGATGCTGCGACAGGTCGCCGCGGCCATCGCCGGCCACCGAGCCGACGCCATTGGGGCGATGATGGTGGACGCGGGTAAGGCGGTGAAGGAGGCCGATCCAGAGGTTTCCGAGGCGGTGGATTTCGCGAATTACTACGCGCGGTCTTTGGACGAAGCCGGTTGGCACGATGGGACAGCTCCGCAGGCGTTGGGTGTTGTCGTCGTCACGCCACCGTGGAACTTTCCTTACGCCATCCCCGCGGGCGGCGTGCTGGCGGCGCTCATGGCGGGCAACAGCGTAATCCTGAAACCGGCGCGCGAAACCATCCTCGTGGGTTGGGAACTCGCGCAGCAATTCTGGAAAGCGGGCGTGCCGAAGGAGGTCTTGCAGTTTCTCCCGGCCGGTGACCGCAATGCGGGCCGCAAGCTCGTCACCGATGACCGCGTGGCTGCGGTCATTCTGACGGGTGCTTACGAAACCGCGCAGATGTTCCGCAGTTGGAAGCCCGAGATGCGACTTTACGCGGAAACCAGCGGCAAGAACGCCCTGATCATCACCGCGGCGGCAGATGTGGATCTGGCAATCAAGGATCTCGTGCATAGCGCGTTCAGTCACAACGGACAGAAATGCTCGGCCGCCAGCCTCGCCCTCGTAGAGGCCTCCGTTTATGACAGCGCAACGTTCCGCCGGCAATTGAAGGACGCGGTCGAGAGCCTGCACTGCGGGCCGTCCAACGAACCTCCAAGTTGGATCACCCCGCTGATTCACGAACCGACCGACGAGCTGAAGCGCGCGCTCACCAAGCTCGACGCCGGCGAGGAATGGCTCGTGGAGCCGCGGATGGTGGATGGCAACCCATGCCTTTGGTCGCCCGGGGTGAAGCTGGGCGTGCAGCCGGGCAGTTGGTATCACCGCACGGAATGCTTCGGCCCGGTGCTGGGGTTGATTCGCGTAGCCGATTTGGACGAAGCCATCGCCATCCAGAACAGCAACGCCTTCGGGCTCACCGGCGGCCTGTACAGCTTGGACGAGGCGGAGATCGCCAAGTGGCGCGAGTCCGTGGAGGTCGGCAACGCCTACATCAACCGCGTCACGACCGGCGCCATCGTTCGTCGTCAACCCTTCGGCGGCTGGAAGAATTCCGCCGTTGGCCCGGGGACGAAAGCCGGCGGACCGAACTACGTTTCCGGCTTCGCCCGCTGGCAACAGCACGCGCTGCCGAGTCTTCGCAGCAAGCCCTCGGACAAGGTTTCGGAACTCCTCGCCCGATGTTTGGCGGTGTTGACCGACGACGCGAGTCGCGAGCAGCTCCGCGCCAGCGCTGAAAGCTACGCCTATTGGTGGCAGCGGGAGTTCTCCGTGGAGCACGACCCCTCGCAAGTCCGCGGCGAGGCGAACCATTTCCGGTATCGTTCACGAAAGACCTTCGTCCTCAGCGCTGGCGAGTCTGCGCCCGCACCGTTGGCGGTCGCGCAAGTCGCGTTGGCCGCGGCAACGTGCGGCGTGGAACTGGAACTCAGTTCACCCAAGACCGTGGCAAGGAGTATCTCAGGCTTGAGTTGGATCATTGAGGACGAAGCCGCGTTGGCAAAACGGCTCAACGCACAACAACACGGCGGCCTACGTTTGATAGGCAAGACCTCCGAACCGCTGCTCCGTGCCGCCAACGAAGCGAATCTCCCGGTCCACGACGAACCCGTGCTCGCCAACGGCCGCCTGGAGTTGCTGCACTATCTCCGCGAGCAGGCCATCTCCGAGACCCGCCACCGCCACGGCGTTCTGCGCACGGAAACCGCGAGGTGAAGCACGCTCCGGTGCGCGGTAGTCTCAACCGCAGCGATTAACCCGCCGGGATCGGTTTGCCCCCAGCCGGCGGGACCGTTCTGTGCTGCATTTGCAGCACGGACTTGGCCGCTGGAAGCACCGACACCCAGCCGACGCTCCCAGGGGCGGGTTACGGAGCGTCCTGCCTTGCTGACGCCCGACGAAACTCGCCCGGCGTCGTGCCCATCGCGGACTTGAACTGCCGGGTGAACGCGCTTTGATCTGGGAAGCCGCAGCCCAGCGCGATATCTCCGAGCGATCTTCTGGTTTCTGCCAGCAGCCGCGCGGCTTCGTCAATCCGGCACTTGATGACGAACTGTTTTGGAGAAAGCCGGAAGACCCGCCGCATCCGCCGCTCGAACTGTTTGACTGACAGTCCGGTCAACTCCGCCAGTTTCTCCACGCGCAGCGGTTCATCCAGATGCGTGCGGATGTGTTCCGCCACCTCGGCCAGGCGCGAGAGCTTCAACGAACTCTCGGCCGGGGCATCGAGGTCCTGCGAAACCGATACAATGCCGATCAACTGGCGAGCCGGATCGCGCAATGGGTGCTTGTTCGTGACGTACCAGCCGATGCTGCCGTCGGAATTGCGAATGCATTCCAGCCGGTCGAGTACTGAATCACCGGTCTTGATAATCAGTCGATCCTGCGCCTCGTATTCACGCGCCAAATACGCGGGGAAGAGGTCCATGGCAGTCTTGCCCAGCACCTCGGACTTCGACTCCAAGCCGGCGCGGGCGGCGAAAGCCGAGTTGGCTGACACGTAACGCCCCTCCAGGTCCTTGGCGCAATACACGACGCCCCCGAGTGGTTCAAACAGCGTCTCAATGAACACAACCGCTTGGCGGATGGAATCCGTGGAGGGGCAGGGGACAGAATCTGGCAATGGGCGCTTCATGTGCGAGCGGGTCATCCGCGTGACAGGCCAGTTGGAAACAGGGCGGGCTGGGTGTTGCGATATTGCAGAATCGAGAACTCCGCGCCCTCGTAGAGCGTGGCCACCTGTTCAAATCGGTCCTCGAACGGCGGGAAAAACGCATCTCCTTCGACCTGGAGCTTGACCAACGTGAGATAGAGCTCGCCACAAAACGGAAGTGCTTCCGCGTACACCTGTGCACCGCCGCAGACAAACACCTCGCGACGGTCGGCAAGCGCCGGGAGTTCGTGCCAGTCCCCGATTACGCGCACGCCGGGATGCGCGAACCCGCCACGACTGAGTACAATGGTCTCCCGGTTCGGGAGCGGTTTGCCGATGGACTCGAAGGTCTTGCGGCCCATGACCAGCACATGGTTGGAGGTCATCTTCTTGAACCACCGGAAATCCTCGGGCAAATGCCACGGGATGCGGTTGCCCGCACCGATCACGCGGTTGAGCGACATGGCAGCGATGGCGGTGACGTGTTGCACGCCGCAGCATTCCCGATCGCACGCTCCGCGTCAACGCGGCGACGCTACATCCAGCCGTCAAACCGTCGGACGGATCATCTCAGAATCACCAGGCCGCTCGCGTCAGTTCAAAGTGAGCATCCTCGGTTCGCTCTCGCCCTTAACTTGAACCAGTACCGAATCCTCGCTGATTTTGAGGCATTGAATGGCTACCGTACCTCCGGTGATCGGGACCTTCGCCGATTCCCCTTCTTCGAGGGTAATGCGGTTAATGGTAGCCAGTGAGTGCTTGCCACCGACCGCAATGCCGCTCACCTTGAGCGCAAGTTCAACTGGTGCCGCGACGTTGCTCACTTCCGGCACCGGCTCTTCGACAATGACGAGTGGTGGCCAGAGGTGGTTGCGGAATTCCCGAGCGAGAACTTGCGCTTCCTCGATCTCCTCCGTCTGCAGCTTCAAGGCCAGCAGGTTCATCGTCGCGCGCACTTGATTGCCCTTGTCGTACGCAAACATGTGCAACCAGGCATAGGCCTGGACAAAATTGGTCTTCACGCCCAGACCACGCTGCAGAGCTCTGGACATGTTGATGCAAGCGCCGATGTGCGAGTTGGTGGCTGCCCGGTAGGTCCAGCGAATGCCCTCCGCTGGATTGAGCTTTGGACGCTGACGTGACCATGTAGATGGGATTCCGCCATCAGCCGTAAGCTGAAAGTGGCGTGGGCGTGGGGCCTACACCGCGTGGTTTGGCCGTCACACCGCGACCGGCGCCTTGATGGCGGGCTGCGGCGCGTAGCCGATCAACTCGAAGTCCTCGAACTTGAAGTCGTGGATGTTCCGGATGGCGGAATTCAGTCTCATCGTCGGCTGAAGCCCGGGCGTGCGGCCAAGCTGCAATTTCGCCTGCTCGACGTGGTTGCTGTAGAGGTGCAGGTCCCCAAAGCTGTGAACGAAATCACCAGGTTTCAAGCCGCACACCTGTGCCACCATGAGCGTGAGCAGCGCATAGCTGGCGATGTTGAAAGGCACGCCGAGAAAGATATCCGCACTTCGCTGGTAAAGCTGGCAGCTCAGTTCACCTGCGCTCACATAAAACTGAAAGAGCGTGTGACACGGCGGTAGAGCCATTTGCGGTAGCTCTCCGGGATTCCAGGCCGTCACGATCAACCGCCGGCTGTCCGGGTTCGTTTGAATCTCGGCGATGACCTGGTCAATTTGGTTGATCGAGCGGCCATCCGGTGTGCGCCAGTCGGTCCATTGCGCGCCATAAATGCGTCCCAGGCTGCCATCCTCGGCTGCCCACTCGTCCCAAATCGTCACCCCGCGCTCGTTGAGTGATTTCACGTTCGTTTCGCCCGCCAGAAACCAGAGCAACTCGTGAATGATGGATTTCACATGGAGTTTCTTTGTGGTGAGCAATGGAAACGAGTCCGCCAGCGGGTAGCGTGCTTGCGCCCCAAAGACGGAATAGGTGGCCGTGCCGGTGCGGGCGGCCTTGAACCGGCCCCGCTCCAACACGTGACGCAACAAATCCAGATACTGAACCATGCGGAGGGAATTGAACCACGAAACACTCGAAACACACGAAAGAAAATGTCCGGCGAGACAACCGGCGGTCGCGCTGCTGGACAATGCCTATGGCGCCGGGGGCGGTGCAGAGAAGGGCGAATCGGCCGCTGGATCTGGCGGAATAGTCTCCTTCGGGAGTTCGACGCGAATGCGACTGCGCCCGCCCGCCCCTTGGGCTTGGCTTCCCGCGCTTCCCGGAGTCGCGTCCGAGGCCAGCTTGATCAATCCCAGTTCCGCCGCCAGCTCATCCAGGAAGATGGCCACGATGCTCTGCAACTGGCGTTGCTCCCGTCGTAACAGCCACCACACAATGGGGAGTGTGAGTAAGATCAGCCACAGCCAGGGCAGGGCGGGACCAAAGAATCCCAGCGCAAGCAGTTCCACCCCGAGCAGCGACCAAAACGCGGCCTTCGCATTCAGGGACCAGACCGCGCGTAGTCGGCAGCGGATGAGTTGACGTCCGCGGGAATGCGTTTCCGCCACGGTCGTCAACTGGAGGTTGCTCCATCGCGGGCCAAACACTTCGAGGTCAAATTCGCTCCAGCCAGTGTCTGTCTTGTGCGACCAGTCACGTTTTTCGAGGCCGGCGAGAATCGCGCCCACGTACGTCACGCGGTCCAGATGGCGCTCGCTCCAGTATTGCCGGCGATCAAGCGGTTCGCCGGTGCCGCGCAACGCCACCGAGTCGAGGGATTCCGTCGGAGTGTTGGCTGCTGGCGCGGCGGTCAGCCGTCCATGGTGCCGTGCCCAACCGCGCACGATCGGCTGCAGCAGGAACAGCAATGCCACCATTGGGCGCGACCACCAGCGGAGCTTGGTTCGTGGCAGAACGGCCTGTATGCCCGCCGCCGCGCAAACCCCGAAAGACACCGCCAGACTGGCGAGAGCCAGCGGCACCAGCCAGTGGACGGTGGCACTTAACACGAACAGCGGCAGGGTCACCGCGACGTAGAACTCCAGCGTGGTGCAGAGCTTCAGCAAGCCCGCCGGCTCGGACGCGTAGAGCGTTTGGACCCAACCCGCGCCAAACATGCCGTGGTAGATGATGGGCTGTTGCAATAGCACGCCAGGGCTTGCCGCCGCGTAAATCCGTCCGCGCCACAGGCCGCCGCCCAGGGAGTTGAAGTACTCCGGGTGTTTCCGCACCAGCAACGCTTCGGCCTCGCCGTAACCGAATTGCTGTTTCAAGTAATCGCGCACCGTCGAACGCCGGTAATGCCAAACCATGCCTGCCGGGCTGAACCCGAGCTTGTAGCCCGCCTGCTGCAAACGCCAACAAATGTCCACATCGTCACCCGCTTTCCGGAAGATCGGGTCGAACCCGCCGAGTTCGGAGAGCGCCCATTTGTAGAACACCATGTTGCAGCCTGGGATGTGCTCGGCCTGCCGGTCGGTCAACATCACATGCGCCGGCCCACCGGGCGAAACCATCACCGCGGCCGCCACCGCTGAATCCTCCGGTGGCAGCAGGTTCGGCCCGCCCATGCCCACGAACGCGCTGTTCAGCAGGTCGCCGACAACGTAGTAAAGCCAATCCTCGTCCGCGCGGCAGTCCGCGTCGGTGAACGCGACAAGCTCGCCCGTAGCCGCTTGAATGCCGGTGTTACGCGCCACCGACAGCCCTTGGTTGGTCGCGTGCCGGATGTAGCGAATGGTTGGATGCTTGGCGGCAATCAGCGGCGTGCTGTCTGTCGAACCATCGTCCACCAGGAGAACTTCGTAATCCGCGTAGTTCAGCCGGGCAAGCGAGGCAAGGCAGGCGGGCAACGTCTGCTCGCCATTGTAGCTGGCCACGACGACCGAAACGCGGGGAGTCTGCGGTAGCGGAAAGAACGGCGCTTCCTGAAAGGCACGCTGAACCGCGTGGAAAGCTGGCTTGGGCGTCCGATCGCGCGTCGTCAGCCCCATGGCCCAATCCGCAACCGGTCGGCCATCGCGAAACCAATCGTCCGTAAACGTGAAGACCACCGCTCCCGCCAGGCCGCCGCGGAAGGCGCACTCGATTTGCCACGCCAGCATTTCCGCTTGCGCCGCTTCGCCCTCGCGGAGGGTGTCCAGGCCGAATTCCCCGAGCAGCAGCGGTCGGTCGCCGGCGATCATTTGTAGACGAGCGAGGTAGTTCCGGAACGGTTGGCGATGGTGGAGATAGACGTTGAAGCAGAGGAAATCGAGACTCTGCGGACGCAGGAACTCCGTCGGCGGGAAGTTCGTGAACGTGCAGAGGCAGAGCGGGTCGGCGGCTTTCGCCTCCGCCACCAGTTCATCCACGAACCTCGCCACCGCCCGCGCTCCACTCCAGCGGACGACATCCGGCGGGATCTCGTTTGCCACACTGAAAGCGAAGACGGCCGGGTGTCCGCCGCACACCTTCACCGCGCGCTGCACCGTTCCCCGTGCCGCGGCCCGCGTTTCCGGGGCGTCGAGGAAGCAGACGTGCTTGTCCCAGGGGATGTCCACCAACACCTTGATTTGCCGAGACTCCGCGAGGTCGAGCAACCACCGCGGCGGCACCGTATAAACGCGGATCAGGTTGGCCCCGAGTTCGCGGATGTGATCGAGATCGCGCGCGGCGGTTTCAGGCGTGGGGAACGGATGGCCCTGCGCGTTCGGCGCGAATGGACCATACGCCACACCCTGGACGAAGAATTTCTTTTCGCCCAGGCGGAAAAACTTGCCATCCACGCTCACGCGCGCCGGAGAGATTGCGGGTCCGACCATGCGAGTTCTTAGACGGCGGCCTCGGAGGTTCTCATCATGCGGGCTTGGGATATCAAACAACCGCCCATGCAGCAAGCCAGCCGATGCGGGCAGGCAATTGCCTTTAAGAATCACTTGAACAATTCTCCGGGGTCGCTAGTTTGTCTCCGGTTGCGCGCTTAGCTCAGCGGTAGAGCACCAGTATCACACACTGGGGGTCGCAGGTTCAAAACCTGCAGCGCGCACCATTTCTTTTCCGTCGCGCTGGCTTCGCCTCGCCCGGCGGCCAGCCGGGGTGACCAGGACGCGCGCCCGGCAGCGCGGTTTTCCAGAAACTGCGTGCGAACGCCCGTGCATTCCGCTAATTCAATCCTTGTGAGCATCGCGCGTGACATCCACAACCTGGCCCTCATTGGCTTTATGGGCACGGGCAAATCCGTTGTTGGCCAGTTTGTCGCCGAGCATTTGGAATTCGAGTTCGTGGATACGGACATGCTCGTGGAAAAGTCCGCAGGTCGGAGAATCTCGGAGATTTTCCGCGAGGAGGGCGAACCGGCTTTTCGCGAACGCGAGCGCATGGCTGCCCTGGCCCTGGCCGCGCGATCCCGCACGGTGATTGCCACAGGCGGAGGTTTTGTCACGTATCAAGATAATCTCGCGTTGTTGAAAGCCCACGCCCTGCTCGTCTGTTTGTGCGCTTAGCCGGAGACGATTTACGAGCGAGTGCGCGAGCACGATAACCGACCGCTGCTCCAGGACCCCGATCCGTTGGCGAGAATCCGCGCCCTCCTGGCCGTCCGCGAGCCGTTCTACCGCCAGGCCGACGTGCTCATCAGCACCGAGTTTCGTTCCGTGCGCGAAGTCGGGTTGCAGGTCGTTCACCAGTTTCAAACCGCCCGCGCCGCCTCACCATGAAGGAGCGCATCCGCCAGCGCGCCGCCGAGTTGGGCTTCGACGATTGCCGGTTTGCCACTGCCGCACCGCCGGAAACCGCGGCCGCCCTTCAGCGCTGGCTGGCCGCAGGTCAACACGGCGAGATGGCTTGGCTCGCACGCAATGCTTACAAGCGATTGGACCCGCAACAGGTGTTGCCGGGCGCGGGAACTGCGATCCTGGTGGCGGTGAGCTACGGCGAAGTCCAAGACCCGCCAGTCGATGCCTGTGTCGGCAGCGGCGGACCTCCTTCGCTTGCCCCGTATTCGGTCTGCCGTGGTCCGCACCCGGCCTTTGTTGCGCGTTACGCCCGCCATGCCGACTACCACGACGTGCTGGGCGCGCGGCTGAAGGAATTGAGCGCGTTTCTGAACGACTTGGGCGGGTCGCAAGTGCGTTCGCTCTGGTATGTGGATACCGGACCGATCCTGGAGCGTGAGTTTGCTCAGCGCGCAGGGGTTGGCTTCGTGGGGAAGCACACGAACGTCATCAGCCGCCGGTTCGGAAACTGGATTCTGCTGGGCGAAATCCTGACCACGTTGGAACTCGAACCCGACGTGCCGGAGAAGAATCGGTGCGGGTCCTGCGCGCGCTGCCTTGAGGCCTGCCCGACGCAGGCCATCACCGCGCCGTTCCAACTGGACGCGCGGCGGTGCATCTCCTACCTCACCATCGAACTGAAGGGGTCGATTCCTCTGGGCCTGCGCCCCGCCATCGGTGATCGCGTTTTCGGCTGCGACGATTGCCTCGCGGCGTGTCCGTGGAATCGGTTCGCGCGGGAAGGTCAGTTGATGCGGGCGAGTGCCCGACCGGAATTGGGCGAACTCGACTTGCTGGAGTTGCTCGCCCTGGACGAGCCGGGATTCAAACGCCGGTTTGCTGAAACACCTCTGGCCCGCGCGAAATTGCGCGGCCTGCACCGGAACACCTGTGTGGCTCTCGGCAACGTGGGTGACCAAACCTGCCTGCCCGCTCTAGGTCTCGCAGTTGCGCGAGGCGACGCGTTAGTTGCTGAACATGCGAATTGGGCCGTGAAGCAGATTCAGGACAAAGCGCGGAAGGCTGCCCTGAAACCCCCGAAGTGACGGAATCTACCTGCTTCAGCGCCACGCTCAGGGTTGAAGCTTCGCAAAGGCTTCGGCCGCGGTGACCGGCGCGTCCTCCAGATTCATGAGTCCGATGAAGTAGTCCTCAAAGCCCACCGCGCGACCATCCAAGAGTTCAAACCGCGAAGTGCAATCAGTGAGCTCGATTCTCTGCCCATGGCATCGTCATTCCGCCTTGGAAAACAGATTGCCGCCTCTGGGCAACGGCCCATCAAAATCAAGGCTCTGGCCGCTCTCGTGCAAAAGCGGTTTCGTGTGGGCATGGGCCAGGCGCATCATTCCCCGGGTGAACTCCCCAAGTCGTTCCGCACCTTCCCGAAGGGTGACCAGCACGTCGTGGTTCGGGTCGTCAGGAGGGAGAGACATGGAAAGCAGTTGGGAAGCGGTCAGAATGGTTTGCAGGGGTTGGTTCATTTCGTGGCAGACCGCTCCGGTCGTTTGCAGCACCGTCCGTAGCCGTTCGTATTCGCAAAGGTTCGCCTGCAACCCGAGGATGCGACAGCCCACCCGCAGCCGGGCCCGTAACTCGTCGAAATCGAACGGCTTCGTCACGTAATCGTCCGCCCCTGCTTCCAATGCCTGCACGAGGTCTTCCGATCGGTTGCGCGAGGTGAGCAGGATGATATAGATCGCATTCTGACTGAACTTCTCCCGAAGCCGGCGACACAACTGCACCCCATCCACGCCGGGCATCACCCAGTCCAGCACCACCAACCGCGGCGCGTCCTGCTCCACCATCAACGTCCAAGCTTGTTCCCCGTCCTCGGCACTGACCACCTCGTGCCCCCACTGGGGAAGCAGATCGTTCAGCAGCGCCAGGCTATCAGCGTCGTCATCGGCCACCAGAGTCCTCATGAGTACATGTCTTTCGCGAAATCAACTGCCTTGCCTGGAGCTGTGAAACCACCGAATCGCTAACGCAAACGAGCCCAAGTTACCTATACTTGAACTCGCTGCCATCACTCCGCCCCAAAACAAATCAACTCCTGTATCGGACGAAGAGAGGGGAACTTGAGCGCGAAGTTGAAAGAAACTGCCAGGCATCCGCCCCTATAAGCAGAACCTGACGCTATTGAATCGCCTTCAGTTCATCCGCCGACCACGGCTGGGCACGCCCGGCGGTTTCCGTCTTCACTGCGTTCACTTCCTCGGCAGTGATGGCGGGGGATTTGTTGCCCCAGGCCTGCCGAATGTAGCTGAGCGCGGCGGCCAAATCTTCCGCCGGCAAAGCGGCCCCCATGGCGGGCATGGCGAGATTCCAGTCCTGGCCCTTAATTTGAATGGGGCCGGCCAGGCCGTGCAACGGAATGCGAATGACGCGGTTGGCCGGGCCCATGACCCAGTCCGAACCGGCCAGCGGCGGCGCTTGGTTGGGTTTGCCGGCACCATCGCTCCCGTGACAGAGCGCGCAGGTCGCTTCGTAAACCACCTTGCCCCGATTCACGAACGCGTCGGCGTCAGAAGCGGGCTGCAGTTCCGTGACTTCTACCAAGGTCGTGTACGGACCATAGACCTGCGGGCTGAACCAACCGCCCCGGGTGTCAAAGTAAACCATGCCCCAGTAGCCGGCCACGCACAGCAACATGATCAACCACATGGGCATCGTCACGCCGCCGGCCTTGGGCTCGGCAGGTTCGTCGACGATGGCGTTGGCGGGTTCGCGGGTCATGGTTTCGCCGGAGCGTTGCTCAAGCTGCCGCTGGTGGCGGCCACGGTGTTCGTCGCTCCACTGGCCGGATCGGGCGGCAGGAGCATGGGGGTTTCAAAGAGCTGCGCGGAAGCTTTGAGGCTCATCAGGTAGGCCGCGAGCGCCTTCGCCTCGGGCTTGGGAACGATTTCAAAACCGGACTCCGCCTTGAATCCATCCGGCAAACGCAACGCATCAGACGACGGCTCGCGCTGAATCCGGCGCTTCTCAAAGAGGTAGCGATAGGGCGGCATCACCGAACCCAGCGTGACACTGCGTGGGTTGTAAAGATGCCAGAGCAGCCATTCCTCGCTCGCGGCGCGACCGCCGATGTCCGCGAGGTCCGGTCCAACGCGCTGCGACCCGAGCATCACGGGCTGGTCGTGCAGGAAGTCCACCGCCACGCTGCGGCGTCTGCCCCAACCGCGCGCGATGTCCGGCCCGGTGGGCTTCACGGTCACCATGGCCTTCGCGCCAGTGACTTCGATCTGGCGTCGCGCTTTGTCGGCCTCGCTGCGCGTAACACCGCTTAAGATCGGTTGCGGCAACTCCTGCACAAGTCGCGCAGCCTGGTTCCGGCTGATGCTGGGCGCGACTTTCAGAATGGCTTCCACAAGTTCCGTCAAGTTCGTGCTGGCCTTCACCACCGCCATGCCGATTTCGACTCCGTCCTGGCGAATCTGCTGGCTGTGGCAACTCCCGCAGCCGTTCGCGCGATAGACCTCACAGCCTTGCGCAGCAAGGCCAGGTCGGGCGACGGGATAGAGTTCACCAGCGGGCACGGTCTTCGCCTCGACTTGGCGGCCAAGCTGGATTTGCGGCGCGAGCACGAACGCAAACCACGAACTGGCCAGCGCGAAGAAGGCGGCGAGGAAGATGAGCGGACCGCGGTTCATCGCGCCGCCTCCGGAGCTTGCACGGGCGCGGTGGCAGACGCCCAGGAAGTCGTGAGCTGTCGGCGGCCCATCCGCACGAGCACGCTGACCATGTTTCTCAGGAAGATGAAGTTGGCGACCAGAACCAGTGCTTCACCGACCGTGCTCACGCGGAGCGACATCAACGTGGCATTCACCACGTCCATGACGGGCAAGCTGGCTTGGTTGAGCTTCAACCCCTGCACGATTCCGCCCACAGCCAGTGGCAGGACGGTGAGCGCGATGCCCGGCGCCGCGAACCAGAAATGCACCGCTACGCAGCGAGCGCAGAGCCGCAGCCCTGTGACGCGCGGCACGATGTAGTACGCCCCGCCAGTCGCCGCCATGACAAAGAAGCCGTAGTTGGCGAACTGGTGCTGAGCCGGAATGAACCAGGTGAATTGAAGCACGTGGCCCGTGGCCGGAACCGCCTCCGCAGTGTCCATGAGCGCCGAGAGGAAGTAGGCCACGAAACCGAGACCCACGAACCGGATCGCAGGGTCGCGCCAAATCACGGAGCACTTGCCTTTCACCGTGCGGCGGTAGTTGAGGAATGTGGCGAGCAGAGGCACGAGCGCCATCACCGCCGCGACAGTGCTCAGCGTGGGAATCCACGCCGGCAACGGCGCGCTGTCGGGAATGCCCGACCAACTGCCGAACAGGACGACGCCCCAGAACGTCACGAGCGCCAGATAGCGGCTGTGCAACGGGCGTTCGATCACC
This sequence comes from uncultured Verrucomicrobiota bacterium, assembly GCA_964371005.1. Taxonomy (GTDB): domain Bacteria; phylum Verrucomicrobiota; class Verrucomicrobiia; order Limisphaerales; family MWDV01; genus MWDV01. Next base: position 34,162 of record CAYJNU010000012.1, read on the forward strand.
TTCGGCACGAAGTAGAAAATCATCGCCAGCCCAACGAGCACGAACCAAACGCCATGTAGGTTGGCGGCGTACCACCAGGCGATCACGGCCTGGGCCACGCCGCGCACCGGGCGCGCGACGAGCAGGAGGTTCGCCGTCGAGTAGATCCACGGAAACCAGAACAGTGCCGCGAGCAGAAACCACTGCGATGGATAAAACTCGCGAACGGTGCGGCGATGGGTCGTGGCCAGCGCCGAGACGCCAATGAGCGCGTAGCCTAGGAAGAGCAGAACGGCAGCGTACCGCGGGAATTCCAGCCTCTCGAAACCGGTGCTTCCACCAGCCAGGATTGCAAGCACGCCCGCGAGCACGCCGAGATTCCAGAGCTTCGCGCCAGCAAGAACCAGCACCGGCTGGGAGAGTTTTGCGCCGCCCAAGCGGCTCAACATCCAGAGCGCGACCGCCAGGCCGGCCTGCATTGCGCCACCGTAGATCAGCGCGTTCCAAGCGGCAGGTCGCACACGACCGTAAGTCAGCCACGCGGAGTCCGCCAGAAAGCCCGGGCCGTGAAACTTGATCGAGGCGATGAGCGCGAAGACAGACGAGACCAGCAGCCAGATCGCGGCGCCGCCAAACAGTGTCATCAGCGGCAGTCGGCAGGAGACATCCAACTCTGCCGGCGTCACCGACGCTCGGTCGGTGACGTTCAGCGGCGCAGATGCGGGAGACGCGTTCATCGAAGCCGGCGGCGGGTTATTCGTATTGGCTGGGCTTGGCCGGCGGTGGCGGCGGCACGAAGGTCGCCTTCTCGACGCGGGCGATGAGGTTGGAGCGCGCTTGCGCCGGGTTTTGCCACTCGCGTTCGGTCAGCTTCAATGCCGTTTCAATCGGCAGGCGAACGACGCCTTTGCCCTGATCCACCCAGCCCACCGTGGTCAGCGCCTGGGAATCCACGCCCCGCACATCAGCGAGATTCTTGTAGCGCTCGGCGATGCGAACTTCATCGAGCGCGGTTGGCGGCACGAGCTTGCGCGTCACCCAGACCAGCGCGGCGACGATCAGGAATGCGCCCACCACGGCAAAGACGTAGGCCATCGTCGAGCGGACTTTTTCGCAGCAGGAATTCATTGCGGACCTCCGTGCGTTTGTGGCGGCGCGTCGGGCAGGTCGTCGGTTTGATCGAGTTCACCGCCGGAAATCTGCGTGGCCACCGGGTGGTAGAGGCCCATGGCCTCGATGAGCCGCGGGTCTTTCAGCGGATACGGCGGGGCGCTCGCGTATTTCTTCAGGAAGACTGTCGCGAGCAAACCGCCCATGAACGCCCAGCTCCCGAGCGCGATCCACACCCACTGAAGCGGCGGGCCGTTCTCGTGGATCACCGGGTAGATGTTGAAACCGAGGTCCACGAAATGCATCAGCCACGCCCACGCGCACAGCGGGATCATATAGGGATAGACGCTCTTCACATCAATCCGCAGCAACGCGAGGAACGGCAGGAAGAAATGGCCGAAGATGATCACCATGCCGACCCAGAACCAGCCGCCCTGTTCGCGGATGACATACCAGAAGGTCTCCTCCGGCATGTTCGCGTTCCAGATGATGAAATACTGCGAGAGGTGGATGTAGGCGTAGAACACCGTGAACGCAAACATCAGCGAACCGAGGAAATAGAACTGGTGATCCTTCAACACGTGCGTGAGCACGCCTTGCCGGTTCAGAATCGCGGTGATGACATAGACCGTCGCGAGTGTCGTCCACACGCTGCCGGCGAAGTAATAAACGCCGTACATCGTGGAGAACCACTGGTGCTGCATGGCCTTCATCCACATGATGGCCGCGAGCGTGAGCGTGACGGCGAAGAGGAAGATGCCGATGTAGGAGAAGAAGCGCATCCGGTAGGTGCATTGCGCGGCGCCGGTTTCGTCCTGCTTCAGCGACCAGTAGCGGAGCCGGTTCGAGAGCAGCCACCACGCGCCGAAGCAAAGCGCCGCCACCACGTAGAACATCGGCACGGTGAACAGCGGATACTTGGCGGCAACCGCGTGATCGGCGTGCGGGTCAACATTCATCCACTGGTAGAGCTTGGGCGCGAGCAGCCCAATGGGAATCCACAACAGCAGCAGCCAGGGGAACAGCAGCGAAGCGATGTGTTCGCAAAACCGCCGGATTGGTACGGACCAACCGGCATCGAAGAGGTGATGCACCAGCACGAGGAACAAGCCGCCAAGGCCGATGCTCAGCCAGAACATGAAGGCCAGCAGCCAGCCGTGGGCGAATTCCTTGAGGTTGACCGCGGCGCCAGCGATTGCCAGCACGCCGCCGGCGACCATGCAAATCATCGGCACGTTGCGCCAGCGGGCCAGGTCGAGCGGCGGCGGATTGGGATGGGCGTGCGAGCTCATGATTACTTGGTCAGCTTACCGCGCAATTCCGCCGGCAGATCGTCCACTGCACCCAAACGGCTGAGTTGCAGCGCACGCACGTAGGCGATGATCGCCCAGCGGTCCTCGACCGGAATCTGCGACGCGTACGAAGGCATCAGCAACGTCGGGGCTTTGCCGTGCGTGACGACGTTGAAGATTTCGCCATCGGCCATCTCGACCATGCGCTTGTCATGAAGGTTGCCGATGACCGCCATGCCGAGTTTCTTGGTGACGCCGTTGCCGTCGCCCTGCGCGCCGTGGCAGGGAGCGCAGAACACCGTGTAACGCTCCTGCCCTCGCTGCAGCAACGTGGCCGTAACCTGCAGCGGGTTGGTTTCGACGAAATTGGTCGTGCCGGTGATGCGGCCGGTGTTCACCGGCGCGTCTTCAAACGGGACCACTGGGCCGGCGATGGTTTTGATCGCCTTGCTGCGCGCGACGGTTCCTTCCACCGGCAACTGCGAGCTCAGGCCGTTCGCAAAGAAACCGTTGGGCTGTTGCGGGCGCAACTTGAGCTGACGGTCCATGTCCGGGAACACTTCGATCGGCGTCCGCCGCGAGAAGCTACCGCGCTTGCCGGCGATGGTAATCACCGCCACGACGCACACCGCAAAGATGACGAGGAAGTAGCGCATCACTACTCCACCGTCTCAATGTGCGCGCTGCCGGTGGACTCGAGCAGCTTGCGGGTTTCCGTGGCGTGGTATTTCGGGTCGTGCGTTTCGATCACGAGATAAAACTTGTCGTGCATGGCGCCGTTCTCGATGAAGCGGCGATGCTTGAGCAGCGGGTGGTGCAAGCGCGGCAGGCGGTTCAGAAAGAGCATGCCGCCGAGCGAACCGAATGCGCCGAACAGGATCGTCAACTCATACGACGGCGGGAAGGCGCCGAACGGACTGAACATCGGCTTGCCACCGACGACCAGCGGATAATCCACCGCGTTCACAAACCAGATCAGCAGCATGCCGGTCGCGTAGCCCGTCACGCCGCCGATGAAGGCGAACCAGCCGACCTTCGAGTTCTTCAGTCCCATCGCGTGGTCCATGCCATGCACAGGGAACGGCGTGAATACGTCCCACCGCCGGAAGCCGGCATCGCGCACCCTCTCCGCCGCGTGCATGAGGTCGGCGGGCGTCGTGTATTCGGCGATGAGGCCGTAGGTATGTGAGTGCTGGGCCATGGCTAGGTTCGTCCCGTTGCCGAAATCCGAAATCCGAAATCCGAAATCCGAAACAAATCCGAAACTCGAATGCCGAAAACCGAAACAACGGGCAGCGGCGCAGGCCCGGGTAGTGGCGCAAGCTTGCAGCTTGCGGGGGTGCCGGCAACTTTCCAAGTTGCCTGTGCGAGTCGGGTGAAACCGAATGCGCCAAGCCGCCTGGGTGAGCTGCCAGACTCAGAGCCCGGAGGCGAGCTGCAAGCTCGCCGGCACTCCCAC